>JAESSU010000211.1 GCA_016763955.1 Phycisphaeraceae bacterium
CAACACGGCTCGCCAAGACAAGGGGACATGCGTTTGCCCTGTCCCAAAGCCGTCCTCGGAAGTTCTAAACGCTCAATAGAAGTCGTAAATCATCGGTGATGTTTTTAGTGAGCATTGTGGCTCAGGTGATAGCACCTTGTGGCTTGCGTTAATTTACTTAAACTAACACCCATGCAGCAATACCTCGACATGATGCAATACGTTCTGGACCACGGTGTCGATAAATCAGACCGCACCGGCACGGGCACACGCTCGATCTTCGGCTACCAGATGCGATTTAACCTTCAGGACGGCTTCCCGTTACTGACCACCAAAAAAGTCCATACCCGTTCGGTGTTCATCGAACTGCTTTGGTTTCTCCGCGGTGATACCAATATCAAATATCTCCGCGAAAACAAGGTCTCAATTTGGGATCAATGGGCGGATGCTAACGGCGATCTTGGCCCGGTCTACGGCGCACAATGGCGAAGTTGGCAAGGTGCAGACGGCCAAACACATGATCAGATCGCCTCGCTTGTGCAGATGATTAAAGCCAACCCGGATTCCCGTCGCCTGATCGTCAACGCATGGAATGTGGCACAAGTTCAAAATATGGCATTGCCGCCTTGTCATACGATGTTCCAGTTTTATGTCGCTAAGGGCAAACTTTCTTGTCAGTTGTATCAGCGAAGTGCGGACCTTTTTCTGGGTGTGCCATTTAACATTGCCAGCTATGCTTTGCTTACGCACATGATTGCTGCGGTTTGTGATCTGCAAGTTGGAGACTTTGTGCATACTTTTGGTGATGCACATATTTATTCCAATCACATGGATCAAGTGCGTCTTCAACTTTCACGCACGCCTCGTGAGCTTCCTACGCTGAAGCTCAATGCTGCGGTGAAGGATTTGTTTGCATTTACGTATGAGGACATTGCCATTGAAGGTTATGAGCCTGATCCTGTGATCAAAGCGCCTATTGCTGTTTGAGTTGTGGGTGGTTTAATGCTTTTATTTCTGTTGTGAATTGAATTGAATTGAATTGAGTTTGTTATGCGTTTAGCCATGATCCTTGCCAAGTCTGAAAACGATGTCATTGGCCGGGACAACGACATGCCATGGAATTTACGTGATGAGCTTAAGCGTTTTATGCGCATCACCACCGGTCATGCCATCATCATGGGGCGGAAAACTTTTGAAACATTTCCCAAGTTACTTCCCAATCGCAAGCACATCGCCATCACACGGCAGCAGGGGTATGTTGTGCCTACAGGGGCCCAAGTGGCTCACAGTTTGGATGAGGCAATTAGGTTATGTCCGCTAGATAAAAAAGCTTTTGTCATCGGCGGCTCGGAGATTTACCAGCAAGCTTATGACAAATGTGATGAGCTTTATTTGACGGTTGTCCATGCCACGCTTGAGGGGGATGCCGTTTTGGATTGCATTGATCTTGCTCAGTGGAAGCTCATTGAAGAGCAGCCGTTTAAAGCTGATGAGCGTAATGACTTTGATTACACTTGTTATGTGTATCACCGAAATTAATTTTGTTTCGCGTGTGCGACACGCAGAGAATATTTCGCTATAATCTTTTTGCTAAGGGCGATTAGCTCAGTTGGCTAGAGCGCTTCGTTTACACCGAAGATGTCGCGGGTTCGAGTCCCCCATCGCCCATTATATAAAGCCCGTAAGAATAACAACTTGCGGGCTTTTTCTGTGCCTAAAATTAACCTAACAAAAAAATGCTATTTTCTTTTGCGCCATGTTTTAAAATGCAAGGGCATGGCTATTGTCCGACGGCTGGGCTTGATGAAGCGAGAATCGGGAATAGCACGATTAGGCCACTAGCGATCATCTCCACGGAGATGGCTACTACCAGCAAACCCATTAGACGTGTTAGCACATTGATGCCTGTGCGTTTGATGTGATTACTGACTCGATCTGCCATTCGCAAGATCACCCACGAGATAAGGGACACTAGTAAAATAACGATGACGAGTCCCACACGGTTAGCCATGCCGGGCATATGGCCTGCTTCGCTGATCACCAATGTGATCGCACCGGGGCCAGCCATTAGAGGCATTGCCATGGGGACCACGCCGACATCTTCTGCCTCGATTGCTTCACGTTCTTCGTCGGCTGTTTGTTTAGCGGATGAGACTCGGCTGTGGAGCATTGCTAGTCCCATGAGCAGTAGCAGCAGTCCGCCGCCAACGCGCAGGGACTCAAGGCGGATACTAAATAGCTGTAAAATCATTGGGCCCAATAAGGTCATGGTGATGAGAATAATCGCAGTCACCAAGGCCGCAATGGTTGCGGTATGTCGCCGTTGTTGAGATGTTTGATTACTGGTAAACGCCAACATCAAAGGCACATTTCCCAATGGATCGACAATGGCAAACAATGCGACCCCCGCTTGTCCTAGTAGTAGCAGCTCTGGCAAAGATATGATTTGATACCCCATAGTTATCATTTTACCATGCTTAGTCATAGTTCCATCAAATAGATGTAAAAAGCTGTTTGATGGAGATTTTCTAATTGCCACAGACGAATCTTCAGATGGACAGACCTACTTCTTTGGAATCTATCTATAATTCTTTACAGCCTGCGTGTGCAGACTCAAGGGTAGTTGTAGGGTTCGTGATGCAGAAACGGGTTGAGGGGTATCAAATTGACGACTGACAAAACACCTTCCATTTATTGTCCAGCATGTGGCGTTGAACATGAGTGGGTGGCTTATCTCCGCGGGCAGGAATTTCAATGTGCTTGTGGTCGCATTCAAAAAATGCCTTCAGAGCCGCCCGCACCATTGCCCACAATTCCTAGCGATCAAACGACGGAGTCTTATTCGCTAGCTTCCTTGGTTGAGCCGGAGGTGAGTGTTTCAAATTCGATTGAGAATGTTTCATCAGATGCCTCTGATGAATTAGAAGTGATAGAAGAAGACGATACGGATACTGCTTTGGATGCAGGTGATGATGTGTCTTATGAACTAGCTGCGGACGATTCGCCTCAAATGCAGCTCCCCTTGCCCGTGGGTAATAGTCCGCTTGAGGATGAGGCTTCTTTTTCTCCATTGCCCGTTTCGGATTCTCCATCGCCTGACGCGAGCTCTACGCCCAAGGCTGGGATGTATGTTTGCAAATATTGTCATAAACAATATCCATCTCGTGAAATGAGTTGCCCGTATTGTGGGTGTGATGAGTTAGGGCGCAAAATTGAAAAAGGCAAGAAAAAAAAAGATGCAGAGCCTGTATTGCGGATACTGGGAATTCCTTGCACGCCGGTGAGTCTGGGGATCGTTGCAATTTTAATTTTGATCATTGGCAGCACCGGGTTCTGGGTCTTTACTGGGCCTGCTGCGAAGTTTCGACTTTATGGTATTTCAGTGGTCAACAGTCAGGTTTTAATGCTGATGGATATACAGCCGCGTGGCAACCTTGTCGAAAAATTTAGTCAAGCTTCGGGCAGTACGCTGACCATGGCAGGTAGTGCGACGCTTAACGATGACAATGGCTATCTAGTGGCTGGCAAACGATACGAAATGTACACCTTAATCTCAGACCCCACAGGTCAATTTATATGTCTAGATGTTGCTATCCAGCAAGGATTATTAGAAAGCCACAAATCCGGTAGTGGCTATGACATGATGTTAGTCTCAAGTTATTATTCTCTGATATCCGGATCAACTACAGTGCAAGGCACGATCTTAATGGAGCGACTGCCTAATCAAGTCACGCTAGGACTTGGCAGTGCAATGACCAGTGATGTGCGAAACCTAACGCCAGCGGGCGTACTCCCAGATCAATGCAGTGAAGGGGATTTTGTGACAGGACTCCCATTTCGTGGCAGCGTGACATTCAAAGGCACGCAGGGAATGACGGGCAGTTATGATTATTATGCTTATGCACGGAATCCAAAACCTAGAAATGTCAAAGGCCTAGCAGTGACTGGCAAGTTGCAATACCAATCACCTTACGGCATTGACGCAGCCTACGCATTTAACGAACGGGACATGACATTAAACGTGAGTGATAATGCTCAAGTTTGGCGTGGGGTGGTAGATGAAAAAGTCAAAGCGAGTTGGTCTCCTTGGCATCAGTTTCGATTTACTTTGATATTTCCAAGACCCCCCAAAGGAAAGTATGACTTGATGTTTAATGATCAACGTGTCAAACGAATTAGTGTGCCTTGATGCAGACGAATCATGCAATCGTTAAACTCTGGTATGTTGCGGGCATCTTAATTTAGCGGGGCGTTTTTTTTGAGGGTTGTGAGAAAATCTGCGCATAAAAAAAGCCCGTGAATCCTGCTCGCTTTTTCATTCCGCTAATAGTGACCACTGTAAATTCGGGCCTTGGTGCGATTGTGTTGAGCATGACACGGGCTATATTAATTTATCGGATATATCACCACAAAAATCCAGTGCTTGAGCAAGTTTTTTTGAAAATTGTATTATTTGGACCTTTTATTTCCAGATTTATTTGAGACTGTAAACGTAGTATTTTGATGCGAATAGGCAATATTGCAGGGTGATTTTTAAGGTATGCCACAAGATGTGCAACCCAAGCGAAAAAGACCCACTGCATCGTGTTGCGGTAGGTCCAAACGCAGTTATTGTGTGAGTTGAAGTTTGGATGAAAATCATTAACAAAGAAATAATCACATGAAACTATACACACGACGCGGTGATGACGGCCAGACGGATCTTTTTGGGGGTAAGCGCGTCTCCAAAACCGATCTGCGGATTGGGGCTTGTGGCAGCGTGGATGAGCTTAACTGCATGTTGGGCGTGACGATTGCCTTCTGTAACCCTCAATCAATGCGTCAGATACTTTTGCAATTACAGCATGAACTTTTTGAATTGGGTGCTGATCTTGCCACGCCTTTGGATGCGAAGATTAAAATCAGTCGTGTGGCTCAGACGCACATTGATGCGTTGGAGAAGTTTATTGATCAGGCGACGGGGCAGACACAACCGATGACTTGTTTTATTTTGCCCGGCGGTTGTGAGCTGGCAGCTCGTTTGCATTTGAGTCGTGCGATTTGCAGACGCGCAGAACGTGATGCAGTGGATGCAACAACTTCCATTGAACTGAATCCCATGGCGGTGACTTATCTGAATCGTCTAAGTGATTTGCTCTTTGCAATGGCACGTTGGGCCAACGTCATCGAAGGGGTTGCCGATGTCCCTTGGGAGCAGAAGGGGTAAGCAAATGCAACAGGTTAATTTGAATTTTTTTAACCAGCAGTTTGTTTGTTTTTTACGGCGGTCACAATTTCATCGATAGCATCTTGGAGCTCATCGTTAATGACGAACTGGTCATAGATGCCTGACTCTTTAGCGATGCTCATTTCCAGTTGTGCTTTTTCAAATCGCTTTTGGATGATGGTTTCGTCTTCACGTCCGCGTGCGCGTAAACGTTTAAGTAGTACGTCTTCACTGGGCGGGAGAATGAACACGCCGTGAGCTTGTGGCATGTTTTTTTTGACATCGATTGCACCTTGCACATCGATTTCCAGAATCATGATTTTGCCTTGCGTGAGCGCATCTTCAACAGGCTTGCGAGGCGTTCCATAGTGATTGCCAAAGACGTTGGCCCATTCGAGTAGGTCGTTGTTTTGGATGTGTTCTTGGAATTGTGCTTCGGTGACGAATTGATAATCCAAGCCATGGGTATCACTGTCGGTTTGCGGGCGAGTGGTCATGGAGACACTAAACGTTGCCTCTAAATCTTTGACCACTTGATGGGTGATGGTGGTTTTCCCAACCCCTGATGGGCCGGAGATAATCAGGAGCAAGCCGGATTGTGTTTGTGTATCAGTCATGGTTTTCTTGTGGCGTGTCATTTGCCCCGTCATTGAGTTGGACAAGTTTTTTGTTGATTTGTGAGAGTTCTTTTTCGAGTTGATTGATTCTATGGGAAAGCATCTCAATTTTTTCAAGCTGTTGATCAGGCTTGGCCGCAAGGGCAGAAAAGAGTTTGTATGCAGCGAGCAAAGCAATCAGGCAGATGACTGCAATGATGGCCATTGTTTTGCTGATCCCTAATAGAAACATAATATCATCCCGATTTTAGTTCTTAGCATTTAGACACAGGAACAGGGCTGCCATGCGAATGGCTAAACCGTGGGTCACTTGTTCGAGGATGGTGCTTTGCGGGCCGTCAGCGACCGCTGCGTCGAGTTCCACGCCCCGGTTAATGGGGCCCGGGTGCATGACCAGTAATTCGGGCTTGGCGAGTTTAATTCGTGTACCTGTTAGCCCAAAGAGCATGGCATACTCGCGGACACTGGGGAAAAACTGGCTGGTCATGCGTTCAAATTGAATGCGTAACATGTTGATCACATCGATCCGAGGCAGCACATCATCAAGGTCACAGGACACTTCACAACCTAGCTCACGGAAGTTGTTCGGCAGCAGGGTGGGTGGGCCGACGAGGATGACTTTGGCACCGAGTTTTTGCAGACCATGAATGTTGGACCTTGCCACGCGGCTGTGTGCGATATCGCCGACGATGGCCACGGTTTTACCTGTCAGATCAAAGCTGTCCATTAGGTTCCAGCGTTTACATAGCGTATAGATGTCCAGTAAACCTTGCGTGGGATGTTCATGTTGGCCATCGCCTGCATTGATCACTGAGCAGTTGACTGCTTTAGCTAAGTGTTTAGCAGAGCCTGACTGGGCATGGCGGCAGACGATGAGGTCGATTCCCATGGCTTGAATATTGCGTGCAGTGTCGGTGAGGGTTTCACCTTTGGATGCGCTAGAACCTTTGCTGGTGAGTTCCAAAACATCAGCAGAGAGTCTGCTTGCTGCGAGATTGAAACTTGAGCGGGTTCGTGTGGAGTCTTCAAAGAAGAGATTGACGACGACTCTGCCGCGCAATGCGGGAACTTTTTTGATGCTTCGGGTACTCACATCCTCAAAGCCGTGAGCGGTCTTGAGCAAAAATCGGATGTCTTGGGGACTAAGGTCTTCAAGGCCTAATAGGTCACGATGCGGCCATGTGTATTGCTTGCCAGCTTCGGTCACTTGTTGCCGCCTTTCTGCTTGGGGTGGGTGGTGATCTGATCTTGTGGATCCAGCGGCGTGAGATGGACATTCACAATGAGGTTGGGGTCAATTTGTTGGTCTTTAAGATCCACTGCGACAAAGTCCGGGCGGATGGGCAACTCACGTCCGCCGCGGTCGACTAAGACTGCTAGCCAGATACGGCGGGGGCGTCCTAAG
>JAESSU010000212.1 GCA_016763955.1 Phycisphaeraceae bacterium
GAATAACATTGCTGTCATAAACATTAAAAAGCACTCTGGTGAATCCATCTCTAATGATTCAGAAATAAGGAAAGAATCAAGAGCTAATGCCTCTGTTTTGAAAACCCAAATACAAGACCTAGACCCCGATATTATTGTCGCTGGCAGTACAGTGTGCTGGCATAGTTTAACATTAGATGTTGGTTTATTTGAAAAGGCCAAAGAATGCCCCAAAATGCACGCTGAAAATTGTGGGGGCACAATATTGTATCATGCTAATCATCCATCTGCATGGACCAGTGGTGGCTTTAATATTTGTGAAATTCAAGAAACAATTGCCAAGCTAAGATATGGGAAAATAAAAGGGGAATAAAAGAGAGCCGATTAAGGGGTGGATTCAATTCCGACCGTTTGGTCAAGTCTGTGTCTTCCGTGCTTTCCGTGGTTAAAAATATTTTGAGTTGTTTTTTTTGCTTTAACCCCCGTGTACGGTGTCATACACCTGTCCAATAGCTGCGTGTCGCTGATCGTTGGACAATGGTGATGACATATCTTACCGTCATGCGATGTTTGATTCGATCTTGGGAATATTGATTTTGTTTAGTTTTGCACTACTGGTGATTTATCTCACCGGCGGATGGATGTTGGTCCATTCGATGATGCATCCAAAGCGTAAGACCTTTGCGGTTGTATTAGGTCGCGGGGCTCTGACATGCCCGGAGGATAAGGACTTGCTCGCTGAGGAAAAGACATTCACTTTCCCTGATGGCAGCACGTCACTAGGTTGGGTGATTGAAGGTGCAGTCCTTGACGGGCCAACTTTTGTGATGACCCATGGCTGGAGTAACAGCCGCTACGGCGCGTTATATAAAGCAGCTCGATTAGCACAATGGGGTTCTCGTGTGGTGGTGTATGACATGCGAGCCCATGGTGATCAGGCTGCGAAAGTTTGCACGGTGGGGGTACTTGAACCCTTGGATTTGCTTGCGGTCTTGGATCAAGTCCAGCAGACACCTGACGAAAAATTCGTGTTGGTCGGCTCGTCGATGGGGGCAGGCATTACGCTCCACGCTGGGGTGTTGGATCAACAGCATCACAAGCGTGTTATGGGTGTGATTTTAGATGGCCCATACCGTTATGCGTTGCAACCGGTGGCAGGTCATTTGCGAATGAAGAAAATTCCAACCGAGCCATTTTGTTTTTTAGCGAACCTGATGTTACGTCTGCGACTTTGGAGTTTTAGCCGGTATGACCGCACGATCCAGGCTGCGCAATTAAACTGCCCCTTGTTGGTGCTTCATGGTTCAGATGATCCGATTTGCCCTGCATCATCGGGTAAGGCCATTGCCGATGCTGCGACAGATGGTCGTTATGTCGAAATTGCTGGCGGTGTGCATGGCGGGTTGCCCTTGGTTGATGAACAGAGTTACCACGCTGCGATTGAGGAATTTCTCACGCGTTTGCCCCTAAAATCCGCTTGATGGGATAAAATAAGTGCCTTAACTTTTGATTTTAGACTTCCAAGATGGGGTGCGGTTTTGCCCATTTCCACTGCCCCCCGTATCATCATAGGGTTAGTTAGGACGGTATAAACCAAAGGTACAAACCCTATGACACGAACTTGTCTGCAAATGGTGATTTTTTCGATGGTTTTGACGGTTGGGCTTATGACAGCTCAGGCGCAGGACCAGTACAGTCTCAACAAAGATCAGTGGGTCCAGAAGCAAATTTATGCTCCGGGATCACCTGACGCTCAGTTGCAGGCGATTCGCAAAATGGTTGCTCAGGATCAAGGCAAGCAGGCTACCGTGGCGGTGAAGGATGGGATTAAAAACAATCCGAATCATCCGATGATCGCGGAGGCTTATTTGGTCTCCGGGGACGCGAAGGTGCTCACTAAGCATTACTACAAAGCTCTGTTTGATTATGAGTTTATGATTCGTTCCTATCCCGGATCGGATCAGTTTCATCTGGCATTAGAGCGTGAATTTGAAGTGGCCAAGATTTTTGCTGCTGGCACAAAGCGGATATGGCTTGGTATGCGGATTTTAAGTGCCTCCGGTGAAGCGGAAGAAATGTATATCCGAATTCAAGAACGTGCTCCGGGAAGTTTGATTGGTGAAAAAGCATCGTTGGAACTTGGTGATTATTACTTTAATCATGCCGAGATGCACAGTGCTGCCGAGGCCTATCAGCTTTTTTTAGAAAATTACCCACGCAGTCGCTTTCGTGAGCGTGTGATGCTTCGCCGCATCGAAGCGGACCTCGCTTCCTTTTCCAGTCCGGTCTTTGATCCCACGGGCTTACTTGATGCGAGCATCCATATTCGACAGTTTGAAGAGGAGTATCCCGCTTCTGCTCAGCGATTAGGGACTCAAGAACTTTTAGTACGCGTGAAAGATTCACTGGCTGCTAAGGATTTGCACACTGCCCAGTGGTACGAAAAACGTAAAAAAGACAATGTCAGTGCGGTGTACATGTACCGTCGCATCGTCACGGATCATCCTCAGACGGCTGCGGCTTTATCTGCTCAAGAGGGGTTAGCACGTCTGGAACCGACTTTGGCTGGAGGGTCCGCCCAATGAGAAATTTTTCATGGAATATTTTGACTCTAATGTTAGTCACACTGGTATTGTCCGGTTGCGGTTATACGCAGCTGGATTTGTTCTCAAAAGAATATCAGTCGGTCGCGGTGCCTATTTTTCAGAACAAGACTTTTTACCGTGGCGTGGAATTTGATCTCACGGAAGCCTTGATTAAGGAAATTGAATTACGGTCGCCTTACAAGGTGACTTTATCCGGTTCTGCACAGACGATTCTCGAAGGGCAAATTGTCTCGATTAGTCAGAATCGACTTAGCCGAACGCAAGAGGGCGGATTGGTTCAGGAAATTGAATTACAGATGGTGGTCAATTTCCTATGGAAGCAGCAGGTGGATGGCAAAGTTTTACGTCGGCGTGATGGCATCATCGCAATAGGCCGATATGTCGCAGCAACACCGATTAGTGAACCCTTTGAAACAGGCCAACACGTCGCGGTTCAAGAGATGGCCAAGCGGATTGTC
>JAESSU010000213.1 GCA_016763955.1 Phycisphaeraceae bacterium
CTAATAATGAAATCTTTGATGCTAGGTAAAAGTTTACTTCGCTAGATTTCCTAAAGGTCTCCTATTTGCCTTGTAAATAATTGTACCTGTTTCTCGAAAGAAACCAAACAAAAATTGACATAGGGTTTTATAAAATTAGTTAGCAGGTTCTTCTGCAGGTTCTTCTTGTGCTGCTTTGATGGAGAGTTTAACGCGGCCTTGGTCGTCGACGAGGATGACTTTAACCTGCACGATTTCGCCCATTTTTACAACATCGGTGACTTGTTTGACATAGCCATGCGAAAGTTCTGAGATGTGGCAGAGGCCTTCAGTGCCTGGTGACAGTTCGATGAATGCACCGAAGTCTTTGATGGAAACGATTTTACCGGAGTAGATGGTTCCGACTTTCATTTCAGCACAGAGCATTTCGACTTCAGCTAAGCCAGCTTCTGCTTTACCTGCACCCACTGCTGAGACGTAGACGGTGCCGTCTTCTTCGATATCGAGTTTTGCACCGGTGAGTGCTTCGATTGCGCGGATGGTTTTGCCACCTGGGCCGATGAGCTTGCCGATTTTATCAGGATGGATTTGGGTTCGGAGCATGCGAGGAGCATTGGGGTTCATGCCCTTGGGTTCTGGGACTTCTGCTTCGATCATTTCGATGATTTGGACACGGTTTTTAAGGGCCGGTTCCAAGGTCTTACGGATTTGGTCCATATTCAGGCCCCGGATTTTAAGGTCCAGTTGGATTGCAGTGATACCATCACGTGTGCCTGTGACTTTGAAGTCCATATCGCCAAAGTGATCTTCTTCACCTTGAATGTCGGTGAGGTAGATGTCTTCTTCGCTGTCGCTGTCAGCGGAGATCATGCCGATGGAGATGCCTGCGACGGGAGCGATCAGTGGCACGCCCGCGTCGAGCATTGCAAGTGTGCCACCGCAAGCCGATGCCATGGAGCTTGAACCGTTAGATTCAAGGATGTCACTGACCAGACGGATGGTGTAGGGGAAATCATCAGGGGCAGGTAGGACGGGGACGAGTGCTTATTCAGCAAGCTTGCCATGTCCAATTTCGCGGCGACCCGGTCCCATGATGCGTTTGGCTTCACCCACTGAGAAGGGGGGGAAGTTGTAGTGGAGGTAGAATTTTTCGGAGTATTCTTCGCCTAGGCCATCAACAGCTTGTTCGTCTTTGGAAGTCCCTAGCACGGTGGTGACGAGTGCTTGTGTTTCACCACGTTGGAACATGGCAGATCCGTGAACGATTGGCAGGACACCGGTGTGGCATTCGATGGCACGAAGCTGATCAAAGCTACGACCGTCGGTGCGGACACCTGATCGAATGATTTCGCGGGTGATGACTTCTTCTAGGTCATGCACTGCAACCTTGGCTAGCGAGAGATTTTCTTGCCAGTTTCTGTAGGTTATTGCACCTGCGTTTTCATCAGGTTCAGGGAATTCAGATTTGAGGAAGCCGCTGATGCAGCTTTTGACGGCATCTTGGCGTGCAAGCTTGTCGCCTTGGGTTGTCTTAGCTGCCTTAAGTGGGGCAGCGAGTTTTTCGTTGACAGCTTTGGAGATGGCTTGGGTGGGGCCGTGGGTTTCACAGACTTTTTCTTTACCCACTTGAGAGACGAGGTCATCAATCATGGCAACGATCTTGAGGACCGCTTCGTTACCGAATTCGATAGCTGATGCGATGACTTCTTCTGAGAGAATGTTTGCACCGACTTCGATCATATTGATGCCGTCTTTATGGCCGGAAAGCACCAAGTCCAGATCGGAATATTCATCCTGTGCAGCGGTGGGGAAAAGCACGAAATCACCGTCCACACGGCCGACACGCACGGTTGCCAGAGGGCCTAGGAAGGGGACGGAGCTGATGGACAGTGCTGCCGAAGCTGCGATGCCCGCAAGTACGTCTGGTTCGTTTTGGCCGTCGGCAGCCATGACCCAGCATTGAATTTGAACTTCATCAAAGTAGTGGCTAGGGAACAGAGGTCGGATGGGGCGGTCAATGTTACGCATCGTCAGAACTTCTTTCTGATTCGGGGCGCCTTCACGTTTACGGAAACCGCCGGGGAACTTGCCTGCTGCGGAAAGTTTTTCGCGGTAGTCTACAGTGAGTGGGAAGAAGTCGATGCCTTCGCGGGGCTTTGCGCGGACAGCGGTGCCTAGGACAACGGTGTTGCCATATTGCACCATGACTGATCCGTCAGCTTGCCGTGCCAGTTGGCCGGTTTCGATGCTTAGGGTACGGCCTGCGATTTCGATTGATACGGTAGTTTTTGCCATGCTAGATGGTCCTTTTGGTATTGCACCCGATTTTTGAGCAGGGTGCTTTGATGCTTGGACTGCATTGTGAATGAAGTCTAGATTATAAATATAAATCTTAGACCTGATTAACAATACAGGCCGCAGTTGCATCTAATCAAAGGTGTCGATGGCATGGTAGAAGACAGAAGGCTCGGAGCGGTGAGAGTCATCAACCCCCGGAAGTTATTCCAGGAATTTCCCCATCAATAAAAACGAACATTGCCAATGAGGAAAAGCTTCCTGTGGGGGGGGGTCAGCGTTGCGAGCCCACTGCCAGCTGTACCATACGCGACACGTTGGTCAGAAAACGGTGCTGCGGCAGGTTAAAAAAAAGAGCATGGTACACACCATACTCTTTGTAAAGTCAGTTCATATTACTGCTTAGCGACGCAAGCCCAGACGACCGATCAACTCTTTGTAGCGAGCGTCGTCAGTCTTAGCCAAGTATTTAAGCAGGCTCGTTCGTTTGCTGACGAGCATCAACAGGCCGCGGCGACTTGCAAAGTCGTGCTTGTGAGCCTTAAGGTGCTCGGTGAGGCCAACGATGCGCTCGGTGAGCACTGAAACCTGCACTTCGGGCGATCCGGTGTCAGATTCTTCGCGGCGGTATTCTTTAATCAGTTCTTGTTTGCGTTCAGCGGTAATTGTCATAATTCGCTTCTGTCTTAGGGTCTTATCGTTCAGACCGATGTTCATTCCAATAGTCAATTTAATACAGAGCGGCGTAATTTATCAGATTTTAAACTCTTTAGCAAGTGCTATTAGGTGAAAAAACTAGGTTTTAGTCTTCTGGATCATCTGATTAAAAGGTCGTTCCGCTAGTTCTGCGGTCTGATCCGATGTTTTGGGATGCCTAGAATGGATCCAAGTCGTTAGTCACTGGGGGCATCAGCAATAATCTCCGCAGCAGACTCAGCAATCACGTTGGGGTGATACAGGTGATGTTCAGCGGCAATGAGCCTGCCATCAGGCAGTTCAAAGAGATTGCCCGTTTTGAAGGCAATACTTCTGGGATGTTGCTCTCTAATCGTTTTGCCTTCGGCTATCCATGTTTCTTGATCGTTGAGATCAATGGATTGTTTGACAAAATCACGCAGTTTATTGAGCACTTGAGCAACATCACCGGTTGCTTGGGGAGCAAGGTTATGCTGCTCAAAAGGATCTTTTTCCAGATCGAAAAGCAGCTGGGGTGCGTTACCAAAACAGACATATTTATACTTGCCATCACGCACCATGCGGAAGCTCATGCCTTTGCCCCAACGGTCATAAAGCACATCACTACAGACGTATCCGTGGTCCGGTTCGTTGCCGGTGTGGATCGCGGGGCTCATGCCTTTGCCTTCGAGCCCGTCAGGTTGTTGGACACCAGCCAGACCACAGAGTGTGGGGAACAGGTCTGCGAGGCTCACTGGGGTGTTGATTTGGTTGGCTTGGGCATCACCACGTCGCTGCAGGGGTGTTTGGAAAATAAACGGAACACGGGTTGAGGCTTCGTGCCATGAGTTTTTCCACCATACCCCATGCTCGCCGACCGTTTCGCCATGATCGGAAGTGTAGACGATGATGGTGTTTTTAAGCAGCCCATCTTTTCCCAGTACAGCTAGCATGTCGCCAAGTATCTCATCTAAATAATCGACATTGGCAAAATAAGCCGCCCTTGCTTTAGCCCGTTCGTCCCCCTCAATGCGATCAGCATCAAAACCCTTTCGCATACCCTGAGTCATGGGATGTTCAAACGTATCACCCGTGCGACCCACTTTGGGAGGGGTGACACCCTTGGGCCAGTATTTGTCCAAGTGTCGTTTGGGAGCGTTAAGTGGGAAGTGCGGGCGGCTAAATGAAGCACACAGGAGCCAAGGTTTGTCGGGCTTAGCAGCAGTTTGTTCACGGAGGAAGGTGATCGTTTCGCGGGCAACAATCTGCTCTTGTAACTGGCTTTCAGGAAGAGTCGTAAGTCCTGCGGTGAGTGTGCGAAGTTGCAACTGAGTTGCGTCGGTGAGTCCCAGGGCCTCTATGTCATGTAGTTCACGTTGATGGCCAGCGTTGCCTGTGAGATCGCCATAAGGCCGATGTTCAAAACCGTGGTATTGCAGGTTGCCCCCAAAGTGCATCTTGCCTACCAAAGCGGTGGTGTAACCTTCCGCAGCAAACGCCTTGGGGATTGTATTTAGAGTTGGAGCCAACACAGAACTGTTATTCCATGCTCCGCAGTTGCGAGCTTGCCGACCTGAAAGCAGGCACATGCGTGAAGGTGTACACAGCGGCATCTGGCAGTAAGTCGTGTTGAAGGCTGTCCCATTTTGCTTGAGCTGATCTAGCGTGGGGGTTCGGGGGATCCGGGGGGGAGATGATTATGCAAAAAGCTTCAAGGTAAAAGTGAGGCTGTTTTTTTAAGCTCAGAACGCTGGCCATCATCAGACGTATAAGTCCGTCATCGGTTTGTACTGGGTATGTCTTTCATCAGTACGGTTTGCCCGACGTTATCAATCGACTGGTGGGTTGCCATGACCATGCGTGTGGATTCAAAACCGTGTTGAGCTGAAACGATGGGGCTTTCGCCATCAAAAAACGATCTCATGTCACGGATTAGCTTAAGGTCTGCACCGAAATGGGACGTTTCGAACGCATCGTCTTTATAATTGATGACCTCATGAAATTCCCCGTAATGACTGACGATATCTAGCTCAGCGGTATGACGTTTGAGAATAATGCGACCGTTTGAGCCGACGAGTTCAAGGGTTTCCTGATCGTCAGCGTGCGGGCCGAAAATACTCCAGAATAATGATGCGACCACGCCATTGTCATAAGCAACTTGCACAATCGCATGGTCTTTAATGTCGGATCCGGGCAAATAGACACAATTGTCAATCCGGTAAATCTCTTGGGTTTCTTGGCTCCATGAATCACCTTCCATGGGAAGAACATCCTGATACTGCTGCGTTAAATTCCGGGACGGCTTTGCTTCCATTCTGTAGTTGCACTCACGGCTGCATTCCGAACAACGCTCAGGTGCTGTGGGATCAGGCTTATAAACGGCTTGCCCACCAATAGCGGAGATATGTTTTGCCGAGCTTTGCGCAAACCAATTGATCGCATCAAAATGATGAGATGCTTTATCGTTTAATGCGCCGCCGGACCATTTTCGGCGACGGCGCCAGGTATGCCCATAAACGTCATAAGGAATAATGGCACGAATCTGAATCATGTGCAGATCGCCAATCACCCCTTGCTGGACATGAGAAAACGCTTTACGCCAAGGTGTCTCATACCGACGGGTAAAGCCCATGATCAAGGAGTTCCCCGTCTGCATTTCTTCTTCCATGATTGCAATGGAATCTTCTATGTTTTGGGCAATGGGTTTGTCCAGATAGACTTTTTTGCCAGAACGTAAAGCTAAGATCGTCGGATCGCGATGTGCATAGGAAGGTGTCGTCACCATGATCAGCTCAACGGCAGGATCATCAATGAGATTTTGATATTGCGAGTGTTGCGAAATTTTTAGGGATATTCCGCTTTCAGAAAATTTCCGAGTGAGATATCCCGCAGCTTCGTTCATCCGCGTGGGATTCACATCACACACCGCCCGAACTTCAAATCCAGTTTCTTTTGTGGACTCAGCGATGCGAGAACCCAGACAAAAAATCCCACGGCGACCTGCTCCAATAATGCCGATCCCAATCTTACGATTCGCACTCATAATTCTTAGTTCCTTTCGAGGGTGTTTTTGACATTGTAGCATGGTTACACAGGTTGCATTTTATATGGGCTTGATGCTCAGCCTACTAGCGTCGTTGGTTATGGCGCATTTTTCGTTCAAATGTAAGTGTTTAAGGTGGTACGGCTTCCTGTCACCGGATAGCAGTTATCGTGCGATATTGTCTTCGGGAAACAAACTGTGAATCGAAGTTGTAGCATGTTGAATCATATGGATTTGCCTGAAAAAATGCCGACTCTAATTTGCTCAAATGGGGATAGATAAGAAGAAATTAAACAGTGGGCTTGACAGGAGAAATCCAGCCGTTAGAATGCTCGACCGCTGTGAGATAAGCCGCCTTGTAAACAAGACTGCTTATCCCGTAGCGACGGGCAATAAGAATTGAGCTGGTAAGGTTTTGACGCTCAGTTTTGTTTGTTGATCTTTGACAAGTGAATTGTTAGGTAACTGTAACATAATGTCTGACTCCCCAAGATGTCAGACAGTTACAGCGATATGTCATATTTCTGTTCCTTGAAATATGACATTTATTATGAAGAAAGATTAAGAGACCTGAGGAGCTTGCACTGGAGCATTGTAAAGATGTTTCGGTAGTTGGTGTGATTGTCGCTCATGACCACACCGGGTAGTACGACACTGAACTGATACGGATCGGTTTGAGGTCGGTACGATCAAGCTATTAAGGGTATGCGGTGGATGTCTTGGCGTCAAGAGGCGATGAAAGACGTGGAAACCTGCGATAAGCCTAGGGGAGCTGGTAAACAAGCTTTGATCCTAGGATTTCTGAATGGGGAAACCCGGCACTATATGTGTCATCCATGCCTGAATGTATAGGGTATGGAAGCGAACCTGGCAAACTGAAACATCTAAGTAGCCAGAGGAAAATAAAGAAAAGTCGATTCCGTAAGTAGCGGCGAGCGAAAGCGGATCTAGCCCAAACCATCCTTCGGGATGGGGTTGTGGACATCAACATTTGCACTCTAATCATTATGAAAAGTTTGGAAAGGCTTACCGTAGAAGGTGACAGTCCTGTAATAATGATAAAAAGTGTGATAGATGCACCAGAGTAGCGCGGAGCTCGTGAAACTCCACGTGAAGCTGGGGGGCCCACCCCCCAAGGCTAAATACTACTTGACGACCGATAGCGTATCAGTAGGGTGATTGAATGATGAAAAGTTCCCCGATAAGGGAAGTTAAAAGTACCTGAAACCGCATACTTACAAGCGGTCGGAGCCATTCTTCGGAATGGTGACGGCGTGCCTTTTGCATAATGAGCCGGCGAGTTAATCTTCGTGGCAAGCTTAAACTGTACACCAGTGTAGGCGTAGGGAAACCGAGTCTTAAAAGGGCGCCAAGTCGCGGGGATTAGACGCGAAACCGAGTGATCTACCCATGGTCAGGTTGAAGGGAAGGTAAAACTTTCTGGAGGACCGAACCCGTTAACGTTGAAAAGTTATGGGATGAACTGTGGGGAGGAGTAAAAGTCTAATCAAACTCGGAGATATCTCGTTCTCCTCGAAATAGCTTTAGGGCTAGCCTCGCGTTACACTTTGATAGGGGTAGAGCTACCAAATGGGGCTGGGGGGCAACCTGCCTACCCACCCCAATTGAACTCCGAATACTATCAAGTTTTGTCGCGGGAGTCAGACTGTGGGGGTAATCTCCATGGTCAAAAGGGTAACAACCCGGACCGCCAGCTAAGGTCCCCAATACCATCTAAGTTCTTAAGGAAGTTACTGTCCAATGACAGCCAGGATGTTGGCTTAGAAGCAGCCACCATTTAAAGAGTGCGTAATAGCTCACTGGTCGAGGATGGTAGCGCCGATAATGATCGGGAATAAGATGGTAACCGAAGCTGCGGACTACAATTAATTGTAGTGGTAGAGGAGCGTTCTTATCAGCGTTGAAGCGAATCGGGCAACGATTCGTGGAGCGGTAAGAAGTGATTATGCCGGCTTGAGTAACGATAAAACAGGTGAAAATCCTGTTCGCCGAAAGACTAAGGTTTCCTGGGGAAGGTAAATCCGCCCAGGGTTAGTCGGCCCCTTAGACGAGGCTGAAAAGCGTAGTCGATGGGAAGCAGGTTAATATTCCTGCACTTTTTATAACTGCGATGGAGGGACGGAGAAGGCTAAACTAGCTTGCTGATGGTTGCAAGTTTAAGGTAGTAGGCAGAGATCTTAGGCAAATCCGGGATTTTAATGCTGAGAACTGATGACGAGTCCTCTTTTGGACGAAGTAGTTGATGCCATGCTTCCAAGAAAAGCTTCTAAGCTTCAGGTCATAAAGA
>JAESSU010000214.1 GCA_016763955.1 Phycisphaeraceae bacterium
ATCCGGAAATGGAATGTTTACTTTCTGTTTTGGATCAAAAAGACATTCCATGGGTCACGGTCCAGCGTGTACATCATCGTGTGCATTATAATTATGTGGCAGCAAATAATTACAGTGCAGGCAGACTTGTAGGGGAATGTTTTTTAGCGTTGGGTTATCAGCGTGTGTTGCTTTTAGATGCTCAACCGATGCCGTTGGACTCTGAACTCCAGAAGTTTACGGGGTTGCTATCTGCGTATCTAGCTGCCAATGTGCCTGTAATCCAAACCCAGCTATTAGTATGTGAAGATGTGCTGGAAGAAACAGCTTATCAGAAAATTTCAACATATTTAAAAAACAATTCTATTCCGCAGGGGATTTTTGCTCGTGGTGACTCATTGGCCATTGGTGCTGTAAGAGCTTGTCGTGATGCGGGGCTGTCGATCCCCGATGACGTGAGTATTGTGGGGTCGACTGGGTTGGATGTTTCAGCTTTTTGCAATCCGCCGCTGACGGTGGCATCTCAGCCAATGGGAGCGATAGGACACGCTGTTGCGAGTATGTTGTTGAATATGATTGAAACCGGACAACGTCGCGTTGCTGGCCAAACAATTAATTGCACGATTGATCTTCGAGAATCCTTGAAAATAACTCCTGAAGTGACTCGTTTGATTCAGTCACAGGAACAGGAGATCGTACCTTGTCACGGCCATGAAGTTAACTCGTCAAGCAAACCTTTAGTACTTAAGACATAGTCATACGACTGTCTTATTGTTTATGCATGAGAGGCTCAGGTTATAGCCATCTAAGTTCAATGATACGCATCGCGTCTATTTTGTACGCGTCGGGTGGTTCATAAGACTTTGTAGCGTTTGTGTTCGCGATGTAAGTAACGCACAAGTTTTAATCGTGAATGGTATGACTAGCGTATTGCAGTTGCTTGGCAGTCGTTGTGTTCTTCGCTACTTTCACAGTCGAAAACAATTCCGTATTCAATAATCCGTTACGCAAAATCGAATTCATCGTTTGTCGACTACAGCTGCTACTGCAAGACCGCTTTGCTCAGGCTGAGGATGGGCGCTATGATCCGGCAAGTCCGGGCTATATGGCAGCGTGCAAGTGTTGAACCTTGGAAACGCCTTTGGCAGACGTTACGCCAGTCCTGTGAGAAGGAGTGGGCGATGACATTCCCACAGTATGCTGTGAGTAAGTGGATTGGTCACAGTATCACCGTCAGTGGGCGTCACTATGCCAACGATGTTCCTGATGAAGTGTTTACCAGAGCAGTAGAGGCTGGTAGCTGCGCGCAGCAGAAGGTGCACGAAACGGCTGGAAATAGTCAGAAGGAAAAAAGGGTCACTGACAATGTCAGCAACCCTAGTTCTGGTTCTTTCAAGGACTTGCGAGATATTTCCGTAAGTCCTTGTAAGGCAAGCAAATGGAGCCGGGGGGAATTGAACCCCCGTCCCGTGGTAGTTGATATATCGCCTCTACACGTTTATTCGCTGATTTAATCTCGAATCCACCACTGCCAGCGACAGCATTGTTGGAGTCCAGCCTGAGAAAGGTTTAGTCCGTTAGGTGCTAAGGCGTCACCTTGGGACGAGTCTGTTAAGTCGCCGTTGAGTCATCACCACAGACATGTGATAAAACAACGAGGGTGCCTATATTTAGGCAGCCATGCGCAGAGGCTGTGCCGAAGCAAAGCCGATGCGACCGATGACATTGTCATTGGCATTTATGGTTTTTGTACGCGGTTTAACGAGGCCAGCGTACACCTCGACGTGCCACAATATACCGGAGCTATCCGGTCGATACCGATCGGCCCCTGTTGTCAAAGAACTAATAACATTATACCTCGGCTTGATCGAGCTCACAATCCCACTTTATTGGCTTAGGGCGGATAAGGCTTAGAACCCTATGATTCATGCTTGAAAATGATCTTTGGCGGGCAATGTTTTGCTAGTGATGCAAAAGTGTGACATTGGGGTTGCAGCGTGTGCGGATTGAGGGGATAATACGGTCGTTGCTAATACTAGGGGTGGTATCACGATAGGCAACAAATTCGACTGCTACGATGGTAGCAGAGAGTGATTTGGTAATGAACATGATGCCAACCCGCGATCTTTTTGAGCGGCGAGTTCCAATGGCTACACAGGTGCGACTGCGCACCAAGCGTGGTGGTTTTACGATTGTTGATATGCTCGTTTCACTGGCCATCATGATGTTGATGATTGCGACTGTCTTACCTGCGCTAAAACATGCTAAAGAGCTGAGTTTGCGGACCGTTTGCACCGCACATGAGCGTGGTCAGGGCCAATTCCTTGAGCGTTACAATCAGGATTACAATGGTTCATTCCCGTACTTTCAGTATGCGGTTTCTGTGGACCGTTCGAGTTTGGTCGTCGGTACGCAAAGCCGTTCTCTAATTGATTCGGGGCTGGGGTATTTTCAGCAGCAGGTGATGATTTGTCCGGTGGATCAGTACATGGGCAATGTGCGTTACCTAGAGTCTGGGGCACTTCGGACGATCCCGGTGAGTTTTGCTTTTAATATTGACCTGCTTGTCCAGCAGCAGCGTGTGCATTATCTGCAAAATCCAAGTCAAATTGTGTCACTGTACGATGGTTCGATGAGTGGACATGCTGATGAGGGGTTTAATATCGAGGGGTATTATGCGGGCAGTTATGATGTGATTGAATATGCAAGACTTAATCGTCATTTGAATCAAGTTAACGTGCTGTACTTGGATGGGCATGTCGAAAGTAATCTCCGATTTTTGCCCGACCAAGTTGCAAATGGTGGCAGCACGTTTGTCGCAGCAACATGGGCAGCAGCTCACGGCGGGAGTACTTCCCCTACAGCATCTTCTGGTGGGTCGGATGACGAAGACCACGACAATGGTTCTGGTAGTGATACCGAAGAATCAGACAACGACAACGACAGCGACAATGACAATGGCAATGGCAACAACGGCCATGGGAATAATGACGACGGCACAGACGTGTCTAATCCTGGCCAAGGTAATGACGGGCCCAATGGCGGCGTTGATGAGTCGGGTGATGTAGATGATGAGTCCAAAGGTGATAACCACGATAACAACTCAGATGATGAAGTGGATGATGACTCGGATAACGAAAGCCACGACAATGACAGCAGTGGCGATACGCAAGAGTCAGACATCGACAACGATGAAAACAACAACGGCCAAGGGAATAATGACGATGAGGCCGATGACCATGACGACCCTGCTGATGCGTCGGGCGATGTAGATAATGAGTCTTCCGATGAGCAGGGCATAGATGACGGCTCGGAAGAATCGCATGACGAGAATCATGACAGTGCTAGCAGTGATGACTCAGAAGAGTCAGACAGCGACAACGACAATGACAATGACAATGGCAATGACAATGGCGGCCATGGGAATAATGACGATGGCACAGACGTGTCTAATCTTGGCCAAGGTAATGGCGGGCCCAATGGCGGCGTTGATGA
>JAESSU010000215.1 GCA_016763955.1 Phycisphaeraceae bacterium
AAGACGGTGAGTAATTGGTCGCCTTTGCCACGCAATTGTTTTTGCAGTGGGTCTGGGTTCACCAGTTTGCCTCGTGTTTTGATTTCGACAATCCCTGCATTTTGTTTTCGTAATTCTGCTTTGAGTTTTTTAGGCCGCCAAGGCAAGTCTGCAAGGACTTGGAAATTATGGACCCAGGGGCTGTCGGTGATTTGATCACTCGTGAGTAAGCCTGCTTGCGGATGCACGCATGAAACATCAAGCTTTTGACATAGCAGGGCAATTAATCCCAGTCTCTCGACGCTTGGATCAAAGGTCATCACATACTTGCCAATTTCATCAAGTGGGGGTTCTTCCCAGACATCATCTTCATGGGCTGCGAACTCTAATCCTTGAGGCAAAAGCGTGGCTCGTCTAGCACACTTAGCCAACTCGCCGGTCCATAAGACCGCTTGGACGAGATGTCCATGCTCGGAGATGATTTCTATTTCGTTGGGAATATCGCCGGTGATTTCTTCTTTTAGACAGTCGAGATTAACACCTGGGCCGAGTTTGAAACAGGCCGTGGGTTGTTGTGCTAACAACCGCTTTAAGACATCAGGGCCTGGTTGATAGTCGCTAATGTCTTGCGTTCTGCCATACGCATTACGTCGTGAAGGATCGATGTGAAAGACGCTGCCGCGGTCGATTTTGACATCGTTGGCATCGATGACTTGTGTGGGGCAATTTGCATTATGTGTTGTCATCCATGCATGCACCGGGTCGATGTCAACCCCCGTGACTTGCACGCCGCATTGTTTTAGTCCTAACGCATCACCGCCGATCCCGCAGCAAATGTCTATGACCGGTTGCCCCAAGTCCACAAAGCGTTTTGCCTTGTGTTTGCTAACTAACAGACTCGTGGCTTGTTCAATGCCCGTGGTGTTTGCAATGAGATTTTGGACGATATCGACTGGCCATTTGCTCGCTGCTTTGTGACGGGCTTTGACCATATCCAACGCAAGGTGCAGTAGGTCTGCATCGTATTTTTTGCGTAAGCGACTGATTGCCGCCACGTCCGATGGGTTAATCGCCTTAGCGTCATCAAGGAGTTGTTTTGAAGCTGGCAATGCCAGTTGCTTCCAGAGATTGAGTTGTATCAAGGGGTCAAGCATCGGTGGATGATACAGGCTTGCGGATGAACATGCAGAGGATGAGCCCAAAGATGTTACAAACGCTAAGGCAAAGCAGTGCCGTTTTAGGTGACGTTCGAGATGCAATCATCCCCACGATCCACATGGATTGGCTGCCTAGTGCCCATGCAAAGCCCATTAGCAGGCCACTGACAAGGCTCGCTTTACCCGGGAGAATGTGTTGTCCAAGTGAGATGCCTAGCGGGTTAAGCGTGCCCAGTAACCCGCCAGCAATCATGATGATTAGTATAAAAGTGGGGATGTTGACTTGGGGCATTAGTAGTAGCAGATAGTAAAAGCCAATGGCTAGGATCAATGTCATCGCCAGTGTCTTGCGTTTGCCGATGCGGTCTGCCAGGTGGCCGATGGGAACCATTAGTAAAACCGAGCCTCCGACTAGAAACCCAAAGCCGCCGCCGTTGACGATCCATTGGGGATAGCCTTTGTCTGCAAGTAGTTCAGGCAGTATGAAAAACGTGCCCATCATTTGTGCCGAAGCAAGAACCAATAGGCTATACAAGGGCAGTAGGTGTGATCGCAATAATCCAAATGCTTCGTGGAAGTGTCCGCAGTTGGACTGTTTTGTTGAAGCTTGTTCTATGGGTTTGCACCAAATCCAGACAATGATAAATAGTGGGATACAAGGCAGCAGAATCCACTGGGTATGGCCTGTCCAATTTTGGTAAGCGAAGCTGAAGATGGATTGGCTAAATGCAAAACCGAGCATGCCGATGCCGATGAAGACGGAGATTAGCAGTGATCGCTTGTGCGCAACGGTGTCTCCCGCTAGGCCTGTCGCTGGGGGATGGAACATCGCTTGTCCAAGTCTTGTGATAACCAGCAGTCCAAACATGATCAGATACGCAGGAATGATGCCCATGTCTTGCATATGCATCCCCACGGGGCCTAGGAACATAGCAACCCCCGTGAGCGCCAGTCCTAGGAGGATGTAGTGCCGACGTTTACCGCCGGTGTCTGCCCAGATGCCGAACATGGGTTGTAACACCATCGTCCCGGTGGTCGCGAGTGTGGTGATAACTCCCGCCCATATCAGATCCAAGTCCGCCATCTTTTTAAAGACAGGCCAGATTCCGCCAAGACAGTCCGCCATCGCGTGAGCCAAAAGCAATGCGACAAATGTTTTGACCGCACCTTGCTTGAAGGTCGGATCGTCAATGGAAGTAGGATCTATAGATTCAATTTGGGCGGTTGTCATATCGGATTCACTTTAGCAGACGTCAAAATTATTGCGCTTTTGCCATGACGATCTCATTGTTCTTTTATGTTTTGTACGCATATCGATACAAAATGGCATTTGTTGTATACAAAAACTGAAAATAAGTAGTTTATTATCAAGTTTATTAAAAAAATTCATTGAATTAACCAATAAGATGGCTAGTATATTTTAAGAGGTATTTAAAACGATTGATTTGTATAGGAAGCAGGACATCACATGATTAAATCGATTAGTTACTGGTCTTTGAAAGACGGGTTAAACGGCACACATCCTATTGTCAAGGCATTAGAAGATGCGCAACAAGCAGGGTTTGAAGCACTGGAATTAGCGGTTGGCACTGAAGGTGCGCTCCATGTTCAGATGTCTGCAAGTGAGCTTCAGAAGATTGCAGACCAAATCAGCCAGTCAGGTATGCAGGTTCCGACGGTCGCTGCGGGGCTAAGTTGGGGTTGTAACCCATTAAGTAATGATCCAGAGATTCGGAAGCGTTCCATTGAGATACATGCCCAAGCATTACGTTGCACTGCTGCGGTGGGAGCTAAGGCTATGTTGATGGTTCCAGGCGTGGTGGGCGGTCCGATGTCAGGTGGAAACTTTGTTCGTTATGACCACGCCCTTGAGCGTGCGGGTGTGGCGATGGAGGCATTGCTTCCTGTTGCCCAAGAAGTTGGCGTGGACTTGTGTCTTGAAAATGTTTGGAACGGATTGTTTTACTCACCTGTTGAGTTTGCATCGTTTATTGATTCATTTAAAAGTAACCGCCTTGGTGTTTATTTTGATGTGGGTAATGTGCTGGGATATCACCAGTATCCGCCGCACTGGATTGAGCTTTTGGGCAAGCGGATTAAGCGCGTGCATATCAAAGACTATACCGAAGCCTTTGGCTTTGTCGGAGCATATAGTTTCTGTAGTCTTGGCACGGGGCAGGTTCCTTGGGAAGAAAGTATTAAGGCACTTAAAGCCATTGGCTACGATCAGACCGTTGTCGCGGAGATGATGCCTTGGGAGCCGGGCTTGCTTGCGCGCACGAGTCGTGAGATGGATCGTATTTTGGCCTTGGCGTAATTTTTTTTGTTTTAATCTATGTCTTGAAACTTGGCGTTCTTGGCGTTCTTGGCGATCCGGCGGCTTGGCGGTTAAACGTATTTTTGTAAATCATAAAATTATCATTAAGGAGTTTTTCTGATGGTTAAAATTGGCGTAATCGGATTGGGCATGATGGGATCAACACATTTAGATGCCTATGGCAAGCTTCCTGATGCCGAAATTGTCGCGGTCGCAGACTGGGACGATGATGTACTCAGCGGCAAAAATAAAGCACAAGGCAACGTTGAAGGTCAGGCCCAAAGTAGCTTTGATCTAAACAACCCCTCACTGAAAAAATACGAAACAGCCATGGCACTGATTCAAGATGACGATGTACAACTCATCGATATCTGTCTACCTACGCCTGATCATGTGAAGTACGCAGTGGCGGCCTTAGAAGCAGGCAAGCATGTGATCTTGGAAAAACCATTGGCACGTAGCAATCAAGACACACAGACACTTATCGATGCCGCGGCAAAAGCCAAAGGCATCAGTATGTGCGCACTGTGCATGCGGTTTTGGCCTCAATGGAAATGGCTCAAAGAACAAGTCGTCAACCAAACCTATGGCAAAGTCCTCTCCGCGACATTCAAACGAATGGCATCACATCCAGGCAAAGGATTTTATCTCAATGGCGATGACTGCGGCGGCGGTGCATTAGACCTACACATCCATGACACCGATTTTGTGCAATATCTCTTTGGTATGCCCAAGTCCGTAACCAGTGTCGGCTACGCCAAAGAAACCACCGCAGTAGATCACCTTGTCACGCAGTATGCCTATGATGACATTCCTTTGGTCATGGCTGAAGGCGGTTGGTCGATGACCCAAGGTTTTGGCTTTCAAATGCACTACACCGTTAACTTTGAAAAAGCCACCGCCGTTTTTGACATTAGCAAAACCGATCCGCTAATGCTCCACGAAGTCGGCAAAGAGTCGCGTGCAATCGCCTGTGAAGCAGGCATGGGTTATGACCATGAACTGGCTTATATTTTGAATTGCATCAAGTTAGGTAAACAGCCAGAACATGCAAGCTTTGCTGATGCAGCTCGCTCGGTAAAAATCGTCCTTGCAGAAGTGCAAAGTGTTAAAATAGGTCAAGCTGTTGCATTGGACTGATGAGTCTAAAGTATCGTTATGTTCTGTTTTGAATAACCATTGCCCGCGAGAGTCCGACGGATTTTCGCGGGCTTATTAACACAAAGGTCACGAAGGTCTCAAAGGCCACAAAGCTTTGAAGCAAATAGGTTGAAGGGATTTCTCGGGCCTTCAAAAATTGTCTTTCTTTATGTCCTTCGTGTTCTTTGCGACCTTTGTGTTAAATCAATCGCTTGTCGTGCATCTACTTGCTGATAATAATCGAGATAAACCTTGCTCAATACCCGCAGGTCGTTACACTATGTTGTGCCGAAGCACATGTACGGCATAACTTTTTCAGGATCACAACCGCCGATGAGTCAGCCAACTAGTAGTGATATCGCATCCCAGGCCGAGGAGCCTGATGGGGAGTCTGACAAGCCTCCGGCGAATGCCCCCTCCCACGATGATGCCCGCACTCAAACCTTGTCTATTAGCTTGAGTCTTCAAGCCCCCGCAACCAACCCGCCCATCACCGGCTGGCTAGATGTTCAATTGCGTAGACTCGCTGAATTTGCTCAAGTCAAAACGATGGAACTTTCCATCGCTATCGTCGATGATCAGCAAATGTCCGACTTACATCAAAAGTTTATGAATATCAGTGGTACAACCGATGTGCTGACCTTTGATCTAAGTGATGATCCAACGGACTTTGAGGTCATTGAAGGTGAATTGGTTTTGTGTACCGATGAAGCTTCCAGACAAGCTGCATCCCGTGGTCATCAAACCCGCGATGAACTGCTGCTTTATGCCTTGCATGGCTTGCTGCATCTGATGGGCTACGATGATCATAATGATGAAGATTATAAAATAATGCATCAACGCGAAGACGAGCTGCTGACAAAAGCTGGTTTTGACGCGCTGTTTGCACGTGAAGAAAAACCGCTGTAACCCCTTTGTACCGATCTTAGTGATCGGTCATTGTGTCGGCACAACCTCGGATGTTGCTGATGATTGGGTAAATGAATTGTTAACCTGCCGAGGAAAAAGAGAATCAGACGGTGATCGATCCTGCCATATGGGTCGGTACGATAGCCTGCTTGCTAGGCTGCTACTTTAGTGCCTGTAACATTGCCATTAAGACGTTTAGTCGGTTACGATTAAATGAATTGTTAGCTGATCGAATACGGGACTCTAAGCTTCAACCCTTCCTCCAACGCTCCGCACGCGTTCCTTTAATGACAGGCACGTTTCGCACGGGACTCAATTTTATCGTGCTGCTGTCGGTCTTAAGTTATAGCGAACGTCATCTGCAACTTGAGCCTTTGTATCTCTATGCAATGACCTTTATTTTTAGCAGCATCTTGGTGAGTATTTTTAGTGTTGCCATCGCATTAAGCTGGGCACGATATAAGCCCGAAGCGATCGTGGCATGGTCTATCCCATTGCTCACGGTTCTCTTGACCATCTTCACGCCAATGGTCGCATTCTTGCATCTATTTGATCCGATTGTCCGTCGTGTCTCCGGAGCGGCTTTGGAAGAAGATAATGCAGAGTCTTTTGCTAGTGATGAAGTGATGTCCGTTGTTGAAGAGCATGAATCGGTGGGCAGTGTAGACAGTGAACAAAAAGAAATGATCGAAGCAGTCTTTGATCTGTCGGATACGCTTGCGGGAGAAATCATGACTCCGCGAACCGACATTGAAGGCATTGAGTATGGCACAAGCTTAGATGAAATTCGTGATCTAATTATTGAAGCCGGTCATAGTCGTGTTCCAGTTTACGGCGAAAATTTCGATGACATTTTGGGTGTCCTCTATGTCAAGGATTTAATTAGGCTGGTCAATTCAGATGATCTAGCAAGTTTTGATCTTAAAAACTATCTCCGCGACGTGCTGATGATCCCTGAAAGTAAGTCCGTCCGTGATCTGCTTGGAGAGTTCAAAGCGACCAAAGTACATATCGCCATCGTGTTGGATGAATATGGAGGCACCGCTGGTTTAGTGACCATCGAAGATATTCTTGAAGAACTCGTTGGCGAGATTGAAGACGAATACGAAGAAGACGAAGAAAGACCTTCTATTCGTAAGCTCGATGATCGTTTATACGAGGTCGACGCTCGTGTGGATATTGATGATTTTAATGACGAGTTACAATGCCAACTGCCCGATGATGAAGACTATGAAACCGTTGGCGGATTTGTCTTCTCAACCTTGGGCCATGTCCCGAATGTCGGCGAATCATTTACGCATGAAAACCTAGTGATCACTGTCACCGGTGCAGAGAAAACCAAAGTACTCTCCGTACAAATTCAAATACAACAAACCGCAGAAAAGATGACAAGCAACGGTCATTGATTGTTAGCGATTTTTCCTGAGTCAAGGATTCTGGGTGTCGTTTATTTAAACATCTGTGTGGGGGCAAAGCCCAAGGCTGAGGTCTGCCGAAGCATGGGATAAAATGAGGTATTCTAATCTCAGGCGCAAGCCCATAGATGAGGCTCTGCGATTCTGTGGTGCAGTCACGTTCGTAATTGGGCTGTTGTTTGGCGGTCAATGTTTTAGAGCATTACAAACGCAAGTGTACCGTCGTGCGATTTGCACTGAAATAAGCTCGCTGCGATTG
The DNA here is from genome assembly GCA_016763955.1 of Phycisphaeraceae bacterium. Taxonomy (GTDB): domain Bacteria; phylum Planctomycetota; class Phycisphaerae; order Phycisphaerales; family Phycisphaeraceae; genus UBA7800. The sequence goes on from JAESSU010000215.1 coordinate 7,177, forward strand.
TTTGATTTTCAATAGCCGTAGATATACTTGTCTGCGCGTAGACGCTACGGTTGAAATAACAACACTCTAATGGTTTATTGCATCTTGCGGTGCATCAGCGACACGCCCCGGAAGTGTCGCAGCTATTTATCGTAGCGATACTGATCGTGATCCAATACGAAATAGCTGCACTGATGCTCTAGGCGTTGAAATTCTTTTCAATGCTCACAAAATGATACCCGATGAGCATCGATAAACAGCGGTCTTAAAACTTCCGGCGGAGTTATTTGTAGGTCACGTCGTAGACTAGTTCTTTGTCCATGTGATACCAGACTAATGTGGGGGTCGGCTTAAGGCCCGGTGCGGTGATGGTGGGGGGGAGCTTGGTACTTTTGTTGGACTTAAGTGAGAGCATGGGTGTGCTGCCATTGGCAAGTTGGTAACGGTAGAGCGATTCATTGTCAGCAAAAAAAGTGGTCTGCGTACCATTGACCGTCCGGGAGATGCGGTAGTTGACGCCCTGCAAAACACTGCGGAGTTCTGCGAGACTTTTAGGAGCTGGGCGACCTTTTTTTTGTATCCATAACAGACCATGTGCCAGAAAGTTCATGTTATCTGTCACTTGGCTAAGGGTGTTGGGCTCTAGCTTGGTGGTGTGGCGTTTCCATGCGGTTTCAAAATCTTTCGTGAGCTGGGCAAAACTCGTTCGTCGGAGAGTAAAGGCGTTTTTGAATGCGATCTGACTGTCGATGCCTTTGCCCACTGCGATTAGATATTGATTGAAAGCCGCGCGTAACTTGCCATTGGCAGTGATTAAATAGTAGACCATGGACCATGCCTGATCATATTGTAAGGTTGCCAAGGCGGGGTTGGTGTGGACGTTGTTCCCCCATTGGCGGTTGGACATGATAATCAGGTCTGCAAAGGCAAGTGTGTGGTCGTTAGCAATTGCATCTTTGATTTGATTTAACCGACGAGCACTGGGGATTTCAAGGTGAAAGCGTTTGTTGATGAGCACGCCGTCTTCAAAAAATTGTGCGATCCCTTCATTGACCCAAATCGGTAGGTCTGAACCGATGTATGCAAAGGCAAAGTGGTGAAACCCCTCATGCTGTAAAGTTGAAAGGGTTTGTCTAACGGGCCGTCCTTTGATGTAGGTAAATAGGCCGTTGACTTTGGGATTGATGACAAACATCCCGCCGGTGTTTTTCGCGGGGATGCCTTTGGATGCTAGAAATTTTTCATAGCTTTGCTTGTTTTCAAAAAGATAAAGATCCATCTTTGCGTGGACTTTTCGAGATTTGAAATTGAGTTTCTCGAAACGTCTTTTGTACTCATCAAAGACCTTGTCCATATGCTTTGCAAAAGGGCGAGCATGGCGAGTGGGGACATCAGTGTGTACCGTGTAATTCCCAGTAGAAAATTGCCTTAGTGTTTTAGCCTGAGCCTGCGCACAGCATAGCGTGAGCATCACACCTATCCACAGCTTGATTAAAAGCGAGTGGTTTTTATTTACCTGCTTAGTCAATAATTCGGCTGATTTCACTGCGAAGATCACTTCGGTGAATCACGCGATCAATAAATCCCTTTTCCATGAGATGTTCAGATCTCTGGAAACCATCGGGAAGTTCTTCGCGAACCGTGTTTGCAATCACGCGAGGGCCAGCAAATCCGATCAAAGCTTTGGGTTCCGCAATAATCACATCGCCGAGCATGGCAAAACTGGCCGTCACCCCGCCGGTTGTCGGATCAGTGAGCAAGCTGATAAACAAACCGCCTGCGTCATCCAATCTCGCCAAAGCTGCGGAGGTCTTAGCCATTTGCATCAGACTCAGCGCGCCTTCTTGCATCCGAGCCCCGCCAGAGCAGCTGACAATGATCAGTGGCAAGTTTTGCTCCACTGCCATCTCAATGCTTCGTGCGATTTTTTCGCCCACGACACTGCCCATAGACGCACCACGGAAGCGAAAGTCCATGCAAGCGAGCATCACGCCTCGTCCTTTGATAAACCCTTTGCCACAGATTAATGCATCTGCATGGCCGGTTTTTTTACGGTCGGATGCAAGTACATCTTTGTATTTTTTTAGGTCACTGAAGTTCAGACTATCGACGGGGATTAGATTTTCCCACATCAGCTCGAAACTGTCCGGGTCACAAAGTTGACGAGCACGGGTGTCCGCATCCATACGCATGTGGTGTTCACATTCCGGGCAGACGTGGAGGTTTTGTTCTAGAGACTTACGGTAAACCATTGCTGCACAGGTTGGGCAGCGTAGCCATAAGCCTTCTGGGATGTCTGTTCGTTTACCTGTTTCAACGACATCGTCCCAAGTCCGTGGAGCTTGTAGTTGAGTTGTTGTTTTTACGTCGGTCGTAGTTTTAGCCAAAAGGATCCTCCTTGTGGTGCCTTGAGCTGTTGGGACATTATACGGGAAACTCGGAGAATTTGTCGCGGGAAAGGCAAGTGAATGTGCGTGAGGCTCATTGATTCGTAAACCATGAACTCAGAAAAGAGATATAAGGATTTTTATGGGTTAATAATTTGATTCTTGCATGACCTAGTTCCGTTAATGCACCATGAATTTACCGAGGAATTGTGGTGCGATTTTCTGGGAACTTGGTTTTTAGTGTATCGTGTTTTATACCGGCACTTTATGGGTTTTTAGGTCAAGTGAGCGTCAAGAAATCAATCTACTTGGGGTTTGATGGATAGGCGTTTGCCGGCAATGGTTTTGCCGTGTTTGTCTAGGCCGTCGACATTGCCTTCGAAATGGTAGATTGCGCAGGTGTGATTGTCGGGCTCGAAGATTTCTTGGGGCGGATTGAATGCTTTTCGGCCACCTACTTTGGGGGGGCCGGGCATAAATGGATAGCGTGGGATATCGGAGATGCGCAATTCGTCGATCACCATATTCGAGGTTACTGGGGATTTACTTGCGTCATCACCGAGGTAGATCCAATCGCCTGGATTGCCCGGGAGGATGGCTTGGGGCCACCAGTCGATGGGGTCGTGTTTGCCAGAAGCATCGCCATAAGCATAGGGATATCCGTCGAGGTAGACCCGACGCATCAATTTCCCGTTGTCGTTGACATCCCATTGAATGGCGAGGTGGTACCATTTTTTTGCTTCGATGCTCGGCGAGCAAGTGCTGTCCGTTAGCGGGATTTTTCGTGTCTGGGCTCCACCACTACAAAGGACGCCTTCCCAGCTTGCACTGGGGGTGAAACTCATCATGGCAGTGTTGGATTGGTCGAAGGGGATGTGCAGGAGTTTGCCGTTATAACCGCCTGCAATATTACGTCTGTCAAAACGGACATACATTTCAATCGTGCCTCGTGTGGCATTGAAATATTCACGTTCAGAAGGGTTGTCGCTTGCCTTGCCTGTTGGGATTTGCAGATAGCTTTGGTTGCCATTGAGTCGAACACCTCTACGGAATTTTCCTCGTGGGAAGAGGCTTTGTCTTGCCTGTGTTTTTGGCATGTTCGTTTGGTCGGTTGCTGCGATGGGTCGGAAATAACTTTCTTTGCTGTATGCGATAATCGGTGGGATGCCTGTGAGTTTGAGATAGCCTGGTGAGATTTGTCCGCGAGCAAAGGTCGTTTGGATGGATTGGGAATAAGGCTGCTTGGTTTGGAGCATCCATAGTTCACCGGTGTGCGCTCTTTGAGGTTCAATGACTAGGGTTGAACCTTCAGCTTTGATGATGCTTTTGTCTGGGCGAACAATCATCATATCATTGATTAGTGGCCAGGGGTCTGCGGCTTGGAGTGTGAATTTTTTAGTTCGTGTTGGGACAAAGAACCATGTTTGTTTGCCGGGGGAATGGGTGATTTTGCCATTGGAGATATCTTGAACGAATTGTGTTGGGCCATGCATGACCACGAGCATTTCGTTTTCACTTGGACGCCAGGGTAGGCTGCGTCCTAGTGAACCGTTATCTGTTTGGTACATCCCCGGTGCTTTGACTTGAATTTTGTATTGCTCGTTGGGCAAGGTTTCATTGAGTGTGATTTCATAAATCCCAATGGTTCGTTGGCTACGCAGCAGGTGCGGGGCAATGGGTTTGCCATCTAGGTCGGTGATACTCATTTCGCCTTGTTTGCAA
>JAESSU010000216.1 GCA_016763955.1 Phycisphaeraceae bacterium
ATATGAAAGTTTATTTTGCGAATCCATACTCGCCTTGGGAGCGTGCTGCCAACGAGAACACCAATGGCTTGTTGTGAGACTTCTTCCCCAAAGGCTGCGACATGCGTAAAGTCACACAAAAGAAAGTTGCACTTGCACAAGCTTTATTGAATAATCGTCCTAGGAAATGCCTCAATTACCAAACGCCTCTGGAGGTGCTCAACAAGCTCCCCGGCGTTGCGCTTCGGAATTGAATCCACCATTGCAGCAATGAACCTGCCGTTCGTAAGCAGGCCATAGATGAGACCCGCGCGATGTGCCAAGCTGCTTTAATCATGGGCTGTGATCTATTAAATATTTGGCCCGGCCAAGATGGTTACGACTACCTACTAACAGCAGACTATGAGCAGCACCGTGAATGGTTATGCCAGGCGATTCAAACATTGGCAACGGAATATCCGCAGATACGATTTGCCTTGGAATACAAACCCAAAGAGCCCCGCACACATAGTTATTTAGCACGCATGGCTGATAGTTTGTTGCTTGCTCAAGAGACCGGTTGCGACAATGTTGGAATCACAATTGATACGGGACATGCCTTTAATGCCGGTGAAGTGGTAGGCGAGTCAATCGTACTCGCTAAGCGTGCAGGCGACCGACTGATGCATATGCACTTTAATGACAATCATGCGGCTTGGGATGATGACATGATCGTGGGCAGTGTGCATACGGTTTGTTATATCGAAATGCTCTATTGGCTGGATCGTTGTGGCTATGACGGTTACTTTAGCATGGACCAATATCCCTATCGTGAAGACGCAGCAGGCTGCATTGGCGAAAGCATTCAGTGGCTCATTGCATTCGATGAAATCTTAAAGAACAATCGCCCCGCAATCTCAGAATTGGTTGCTTTAGGGGACCCTATTGCAACGTCAAGGTTCTTGCGTAGCGTTTTGGTTTGATTGCAGAGTGTGTGATGCTTACGGGGCTTTTCGGTATGCAGCAGCAGTGATACCATAGCGAAGGGTAAAGCGTTTGCAAAAATGGCTTCGGTCATAAAAGCCTGTTTTTTCAGCGATTTCTTCGAGGGTCAGATCAGATCTAAACCGAAGCATTTCTGAAGCATGGTCGAGTCTCAGATCGGAAAAAAAAGCTTGCGGACTGCGACTCAGATGTTGTGTAAAGAGTCGGATCATGGCTGGTTCACTAAGGTGTGCTTGTTGAGCAAGCTCGTCATTGGTAATCAGGCGGCCGGTATTTAACTGCATGAAAATCAGCAAAGCTTCAATGCGAGAGTCCAATTGTAAGCCTGACAGATTCCGCTGTGGCAGATGCGCTAGAACCTGATTAATCAATGTGCTAGCCACAAATTGCCATCTTAATGAATGGCTCTCATGAGCAATACATTGCATCGTCTGGTCAATGTTTTGCGGGGCGGTTATTTCAAGCACTCCCCCTCGATAGAGATCCAAAGGAAAGCCTAGTGAAAAGTGGATATAACAATGTTCATGGGGCTTTATTAATCGGCGACGCACGAGCAAATTCGGTGGGATGAGAACTAGTTTTTTTCGACTCCCTTGATAGGTCTTACTGCCGGAGGTCCACTCCCCGCCGGGGCCAGCATTCCAATACAGCCGCCAGAAGGGGCGTTTGGGATAACCTTTTGGCCACATGGTGTAGCGCTTGCGTTCTGCGGTGATAATGCGAAAACGCTGGTTGATAATGTGCGGCCAATGGGTCATTGATAGGAATATACCTAAAATTGTCAATCTAATCCATAGCTTTTATTGGGCATATGTGGACAATATTTAGTGATAATTAAACTTTTTTAGATGATAGGTGACCTTTGAGTGAACGACCGAATATTGTTTTTGTACTAACGGACGATCAAGGCTACGGCGATCTTGGCTGCCATGGCAATCCAGTTCTTAAAACACCAAACATTGATAAGCTTTATTCGCAGAGCTTACGGTTTACAGACTTTCATGTGGGACCAACTTGTGCGCCCACACGCAGTGGCTTGTTCACCGGTCACCATGCAAACTCCACAGGGGTTTGGCATACCGTAGGCGGACGTTCACTTTTACGAGGCAATGAAACCACCCTCGCAAACGTCTTTAAAGATAATGGCTACCAAACCGGACTCTTTGGTAAATGGCATCTGGGTGACAACTATCCCTACCGCCCGCAAGATCGCGGATTTGAAACTACGGTCTGTCACGGCGGCGGTGGTATCTCACAAGTCGCTGATCATTGGGGCAATGATTACTTCGATGATACCTACAGTGTCAATGGCGTGCCTACCGCTTTTGAAGGTTGCTGCACGGATGTCTTTTTTGGTTTAGCTAGTGATTACATTCGTGAGCATCAGCAAGACCCATTCCTTTGTGTCATTACATGTAACGCACCACATGACCCCTATAATGTCGATGCAAAATACAGCTCGCCATATCGCGATAAAGTCAGCATAGACCGATCTAATTTCTATGGCATGATCAGTAACATCGACGAAAATGTCGGTAAGCTTGACGCTTTACTCGACGAATTAAACTTACGCGAAAACACCATCGTGATCTACATGACCGACAACGGCACAAGTATGCGTGATGACGATATGTACACCTGTGGCTTACGCGGTGTAAAAGGAAGTCCGTATGACGGCGGGCATCGCGTGCCTTTCTTCCTACGCTGGCCAGCAGGTCAATTGCACCAGCCTGCGGATGTGGACACACTCGCAGCACACGTGGACTTTATGCCCACGCTCATGGACCTTTGCGGCTTTGATCTAACACAATACCAACACCTAAACCTCCACGGGCAAAGTCTCAAACCGCTGATGACGGGTGAAAATGTCGATGGGTTTGATCGTGCATTGGTGACTGATTCACAGCGGTTGCCCAATCCAGTGAAGTGGCGATACAGCGCGGTGATGACGCAGCAATGGCGATTGATCAATGGCAAAGAACTCTACGAAATTCATCAGGACCGCGGGCAGACCCATGATATTGCCAGTGAACATCCGCAAGTTGTTAAGCAGTTACGAGTTGATTATGAAAATTGGTGGAAGATTGTATCCAAGCAATTTGATGAAGCAATTCCGATTATTATTGGCAGCCCTGATGAACCTGAAGCACTGTTAACCGCCCATGATTGGCGAGATCCCACCGACCCACGATCAGACGATCCGTTTGTCATGGAGAGCAATGAATATCTGGTTTACAATCAAAGTCAGGTTCGCCAAGGTCTTGGCGAGAATGGTTATTTGGAAATTCAGATCCAGCAAGCTGGCGTGTATCGCTTTGAATTAAGACGCTGGCCCCGAGAGGAAGTTCGGGCGCTAACGCAAGGCATTGCTCACAGTGATGAGGGCTGGCGATCTGATGTGATCCATCCGCGTCACCGTGAAATGTACAGTGGGGGCGTTGCGATGCCTTTCACCAAAGCTGGTATAGAGATTGCAGGTTTAAGCCAAACCGCAGCGATTGAGCCTGACTCACAAGCGGCTGTTTTTGAACTGAATTTACCTCAAGGCCAGACGCATCTTAAGACATGGTTCCACAGTGACACGGGTCTAGAACGTGGCGCGTATTATGTGTACGTGCGTTTGCTTGGTGAGCGGTCTTTGGCATGACGCTTAAGCGGTTTGTCGATCATGACGGTTGTTTCCAAAATGTGTCGCGCAGTTGTTTGGGCGAGTGGTGATGTTGTTGTTTAACGAGTCGTGAAAAATGAAAAGGTGTGGCAAAGCCCACGCGGTCAGCGATCTGTGAAATGTTTAACCCGGTATGTCTTAAGAGTTCAATGCCCCGTTGTGTGCGATACTGCCAGAGGTATCGACTTGGTGTGATGTGCAAGTGCTCATTGAATTGACGGGTCAGATGATTGACGCTGATACTTGCGGCCTCTGCTAGATCGTCCATGGTAATGGGTTGTGTGTAGTGATGTGCAATGTACTGTTGGGCTAGCTCGACCGCGGGTGGATTGGGTTTGCCATTGTCTGCAAGATTCACTGCGTTAAGCCATGCGTAGAATAGGCTTTGCCCTAGATGAATGCTTAATCGTTTTGAAGTAGGGCTGGGGTTCATATGTTGTGCTTGTAATCCACAGTCAATGAGTGATTGCATCATACCAGTGATGGGAACCGCGAAAGGTAATGTTGCGGCTTGGTCGTATTGGTAACATGTCCAT
>JAESSU010000217.1 GCA_016763955.1 Phycisphaeraceae bacterium
GATTGTCCAGTGCTATCGCTGAGATAGTCGATGTGGCCGAGTTTCAGGGAGATTTGTTGGGGAACAGTGTTTGGAGCATTGCTGACAACAGTCGTTTGGCTGGGGATGGATAAGAGGCGTTGGAGCATGGTACGAGGCAATTTATTGATGACGGGTGGGGGGGCGGTTGTGAGATTGGGATAGACTGCGACGATGGGACTCTGCCATTTACCTTGTTCATCCGTGAGTACAGCAAAGGAGCAGTCGATGTATTGCGAGCGATTACGTGTTTGGCAGGTGGCATAGCCATTGACCATTGCACCAGCGATGGGTTGGCCTTGCTCATTGTGGACGATTCCGCTGAGTGAAACACCTTTGGGTAAAATAATTGTGATAGGGCCAGCGGGGGGCAACTGTTTGAGTCGAACTTGGGCAAAGCCGTCTGCGCTAGCGGTTAGGATGTGTTTGTTGGCTTGGTTGGTCATGGGGGTGAGGGTGGCTTGGCCTTGCGAATTGGTCTTAGTCGAGCGTGCGAAGTTAGACCATTCATCATCAGCTGTAACCGTTGCGTTGGCAATGGGATTGCCTTGGCTATCGACGACCTTCACAGTCATTGGTGCATCATCAGCGTAGGGCTTGATGGACGGTGCATCATCATCGGTTACAAAACGCATATCAAGAATTTTAAATTCGCCGGGCGCTTCTTTGCCTAGATGGATATAAAAACACATGCCTGTGATGAAATTTAAGGGTGACTGTTTTTTACGCCAGGATAATTGTCGCAGGTCTATATGGTATTCATGGGTTTTACCATCAGCGATGAATTGGTTGCTTTGCATGGCATAGGCGCCGCCGGAGTTGGGGCCGGTGCCATCATCGAGCCACAGGGCATGTCTTGGCTGAGACAAAAGGTTTGTCGCTTGATACGTTAATACCAAAATGGGGTAACGCTTAATGGGAATCGGTAACGTGTGATAGCTGACAAAGGATTTTGAGTTGTAACTTTTGCCAACGGTGAAGAGCGTACTTTCGTGACTAAGATCGATGGCATAGACGGTGGATTGAAGCGAGTTGATGTTCCAGAAACTCGGACGGTACGCGCGTGCGGACATGTTTAGCACCACCGCGCGGGTGGGATCATCGAGTCCCTCTTGGGCTAAAGCCATGTTCGTAAAAAGTGGTGATAGACACAACTGCGCAAGTACAGTGACAAAAAACAATCGTTTCATGATGACCCTCCAGAATAGTGATATGTAAAACCTCAACAAAACCAGTATAGGTTCTGTTGAGGTTTTACGGAATACTCTTTTGGGACAATTGAGTCGAATTTAATGGATAAGGCAATATTGGAGAGCTCGGATCACACTTGCCGTGAGTCTTGTTCGTGTGGCAGGACGTCGGCAGTGTGCATGAAGAAATCTAACAGATTGGTTTCCATCTGCTGTTCGAGGTTGGCATAGTCCGGCAGTCCGCTGACATTGCGGGTCTCGCCCGGATCGGCTTGCAGGTCAAAAAGTTCATGCTCACCGGTATAGTGACGACGGACATACTTATGCGTGAGCGTGCGACACATCACTGCATATGAACCTAGCAGGTGATTGGGCGAAGCAGCTGATGACTGGCGTGAGTAGAAATGGTCCTTGGGCAAATTCGGCGGCAGTATATTGACGAATGGGGTCTCACCCTTGCGAGCACCGACTTCTGCAAACACTGCATCACGGATCGGAGTATCTTCACCTGCTAGGGAAGCTCGCAACGAAATGCCTTGATGAGCATAGCCCGGATCAATGTCTAGCATGTCATAAAGTGTCGCAGTGATATCCAAAAGCTCGGTGAGGTGCTGACGGTTCCCATTTTTTGTTGGCACATTCGTAGGGGGCTTGATGATTAGAGGAACTTGGAGCAGGGCGTCTTGCAAGGTGGCGTGTGTTTTTTCGGGTAATGAATAGTCGCCCGCAAAGTCCCCGTGATCGGAGAAGAAGAAAATCCATGTGTCATCATAAAGACCTTGTTCAACTAAGGCATCGACAACCAAGCCAAAGAGTTCATCGATCTTGGTACACATTGCGTAGTAAATACGTTTGACATCACGCCACATTTCCTCGGTGATGTTTTCGCTACGGAACACCGCTCGCAAATCGTCGAGCGCTTTGGGGAGATTCGCATCATCTTCGGGCGTGGGAATGCGCGGGGGCATCTTGTCCGGATCAATGGCGTTGTAATGGTCTTCCTCAGCATGGTAGGAGGGGTGGGGCTTTGTCAGTGGCAAATAGCAGAAGAAGGGTTTGTCATCTGGCGTTCGACTTTTGATCATATCTACTGCGCCTAGTACACAGGCTGTATCCGCATCAAAATGTGGAGCCTGGTCACCATCGCGTGTGAGAACCCCGTCATAGAACGCACCGTGACGCGGGTCATCTTCTGCTAGGGCTGGCGATTTCTTGTAGGGCATTTGCTCGACATATTTCCCGCCAGGAGAAAACTTCACATCACAGTAGCGGAGATAATCCTCAGGTTGGCGAACGCGCACCATATCGTTTTTTCCACCCCACCAGACGTAGTAGCCTTCTTGTTTGAATGCAGACAGAAGGTTGGCCTCGTGTTCCTTGAGCATATTGCGCATCGAACGATGGCCATGGACATGGGGATACCATCCGGTCATAAACGAACAGCGGCTAGGGGTGCAAACAGGATTTTGCGCAAAGGCATTGCTGTAGGACACCGCATCACAGGCAACTATTGCATCAAGGTTTGGCGTTACAGCTCCAGCGTTATCTTGGTGTCCAAGTACGTCGCCGCGATAGGAGTCTGGATTAAACAGGATGATATTGGGCTTCTTTGCCATACTGCGAAAGCTTTCATTTAAGAGCGATGATTTGCGGACGATCTAACGAAAATTCGTCATCAAAGTTAGATTACTACGATAGCAACTCTCTGCGTAATGTCTACAATCTGCCCGCCAAACGAAGATGTAGGCTACCTAGGTTAGACATGGATGTTGTTAGTCTTGTGAATTGGAGAACGACAAGCCTGTGTGATTTACTTGCGATATTAAAACCGTTTTACAGGAGGCTTATTAAACATCACAACAATATGGCTCGTTGTCTAATCGGCAAAAATTCAGGCAATCGAGCCAGAATGCGAGGGGGTATTTTTATCTAGTTGTAGGTCGCTCGCGTTGGTCCTGATTCAAAGGCAGCACGTCGGATGTTTCTAAGTAGAAACGCATTGTGCGGTCTTTAAATTGTGCTTGAACCGTTGCAAGGGTTGGGTCATCAATACGATTTTGCGTTTCGCCAGGATCGCTTTTAAGGTCATACAATTCGTCTGCTTCAAAAGACGATGTACATATTTATATTCTCGTGTGCGACACATGGTGGCCTTGCCGCTTGCTGGGCCATGTGTCGCATTGTCATCACTGGTGCACACGACATTAGTCGTCCAGTACTCACTGGTTTTTCCTCGTTTTTGAAACTCAAACACATCGTTTAAAGATTCGCCTTTTAGCCGACCTCCCTGGCAGAACACCGCGTCACGATGTTCGTTAGATTCACCTTTAAGTACGGGAAGTAAGGATTTGCCGAACTGGTGATAATCGGGCTTGATGCCTGTCATTTCAAATACTGTTGCAGGAAGGTCCACGAGTTCTACCAATGCATCACTCACACGAGGTTTTACAGCATGATTTGCAGGAGGCTTAACAAGAAATGGGACTCGGCTTAAAACATCGCACATTTGATTGTTAAATTTCTGAACAACGCCGTAGTCGCCGGTGAAGTCCCCATGATCTGAAAAAAAGAACATAGCAGTATCGTCATATAAGCCTGCCTCTTTAAGGGCGCTAACGACCAATCCGAATTGATGGTCGATACGAGCACACATGCCATAGTAAACCGCACGAAGTTCTGTCCAGCGGTCTTCGCTCCAGCCTTGCATTCCTTGTTCTTTGGCAATGTGGGCGATTGCAGCAGGTTTGCC
>JAESSU010000218.1 GCA_016763955.1 Phycisphaeraceae bacterium
ACCAGCATGGTGGACTTGGAAGGATATCTATAACTTTAATCTAGTTCTGGAGTACGTCAAGTAAAAATTGTGAAAAAGAGGCTCCGAATTGCAGTGCAACTCGGCAAATCGTGCCAAATCACACGTCATTAACACGTTTTACCTGTTGAAATGTGGGGGAAAAACTGAAGCAACGATTCACCCGCGTCGTGTTACGACGCGGCTAGGTATTGCAACAGCGGATAAATCATGCACAAGTCTTTAGTGCGTCATTGCAGCTATTTTGTACTGTATTGCGTTCAGTATCGCTACGAGAAATAGCTGCGACACTTCCGGGGGCGTGTCGCTGATGCATCGTAGATGCAATACGTGACGTTTTAGCTGAAATTGAACCACTAGGTGTTGCAACAGCGGATAAAAATCATGCACAAGTCTCTAGACCCAAGGAATCTGCTTGCGTCAATTCCGGGGGGCGGGGATTCCGGAGGGAGGTTACTTGATGCCGACAAAACCGTGCCAGGGCATTTCGTCGAGTTCATCGACATGATGGACTTTAAAACCAGCTGCGGTGATCCAATCCAACCAGTTGCGTTCACTAAATAAACCGCAGCGATGTTCGTCGGTCAGCCGCGTAGTCTGCCCATTTTCGGTGATGTCGAATGCCATTAGCATCACAAACTGGCTGGGAGTCTCTTTGACCAAAGAGACCTTGCTGGTGAATGCCACGTGGAACTGGCGGTCTTCGTGTTGATCACTGATGGACTGGTTATTTTCAAACGACTCGGTGGTGTAAGTTGGAGCAACAATGATTAGCCCCCCGGGTTTAAGATGCTTTGCTGCATTGGCAAAGGTCTGCTGAACATCTTCAGCTGTGAGCATGTAGTCCACTGCATCATGGATGAGTACAACATCGACTGCGCGTTCGAGATCGACTTGACGCATGTCACCAAGGATCGTGGTTGCTTGTGGGCAAACCATCGAACAATTAATCAACATCGGGCTGGCAATATCCACCGCTAATAACTCAAAATTTTCTGCTAGATGACTCAGCGTATGCCCGCCCCCTGCGCCCATCTCAACGAGTACGGGGCGCTGATCACTAGGCCGTTTAAGGTAAGTATCAATCACCGCGAGAATGGCTATCGCCTCAGGTTCGTAATCCTCAGGCGGACTTAGTAACGGCCAGAGATAAGCAAGTTCGTGATAAAGTTTGAGCATCTTGGGCATTCTCTTTAGCAGTGACAGCAGTGTATTGAACTGCTGCAATGACAACGCATCTTACCTAAAAAAACAGACACTGAACGTGATGCTCAGTGTCTGTGTTATTTTATCATCTCAGAAGCGTTAGCGACTTATTCGGTTGCACGGCATTGGTATTCGCCAGTTTCCGTATTCACGCGAACCAATTCACCGATCTTGATAAACGGTGGGACGCGGGTCTTTACACCCGTCTCCAAAGTGGCTTCTTTAAGTTGGTTGGTCTTGGTTGCATCTTTGATGCCCGGAGTCGTGTCGGTGACTTCCAGATCAACGACCACAGGCATATCGATATTGATGACCTGCCCCTTAAGCACATGAGCAGTGACCTGCCCGTTGGCTTTGATGTAATTCAAGGTATTGCCAAGCATGTCCTTGGGCACTGTAATCTGATCATAGGTTTCCAGGTCCATGAAGACGCCGCCAGCAGACTCGGAATAGAGATATTCCATTTCGCGACGGTCAAGGGAAAGCTGCTCAACGGTTTCACCGGAGCGAAAACGTTTTTCCATATGCGAGCCGGTGATCAGATTCTTGAGTTTAACCTGCGTATAGGCAGGGCCTTTACCGGGCTTAACGTGGTCATATGTCACCACCATCCAAGCTGCGCCATTCACATCAATTGCCATGCCGTTACGGAGTTCCTGTGATTTCACGGCGTTTCCTTTATGTCGTTTTTAATCGTGTGTCTGCTGAACATTCACTGTACCCGTTAATGGATACAGCCTAGCAATTATCTCAGAAACCCATCAGAAGTTCAACCTGATGCCTAAACTGCTATCAGACAGATGTGTACGCTGTTGAATCAGACAGTAGAATAGCACGGAATATTTCAATCCTGCCATTACAAAAATAGAGAGACGACCCATGACCCAAAGCCAAAATGAATCATTCCAAAACAATCCCAAAGTCCCCGGCACATTCAAGCAATTTATTGCACGTTTTCCCGAATTAGGTGATGCACATGAAACCGTCGCACAAGCTGCAATCAACGCTGGCCCGTTAGATGAAAAGACCTGCCTGCTCGTTAAGGTCGGTATCTGCGTGGGCGCAGGATTAGAATCCGCACTCAAAGCCAATATCCGTAAAGCCATGCAAGCGGGCGCAACCGAAGCAGAAATCGAACAAGTCATCGTCCAAGCCATGAACACCGTCGGCTTCCCAAGCACCGTTGCGGCATGGTCCTGGGCAAAAAAACAATTTGAACGCGGACTATAAAAAAGTTGCACGATTGAAAGTGTGGCAAATTTTTAATCACAAAGGCACGAAGGACACAAAGGCCACGAAGATAAAGACAAGAAGCCATTTGAATTTTTTAATTCAAAAATCTGTGATTAAAAATGCCTTGAATACTTCCGAAACTTCCGGGGGGGATTCTGGGGGGAGCTTACAGGAAGAATTACAGGAATACTGCATAAGGATTGGCATTAAGTGCGATGTATCGCTCAATCTGCACAGCCGTCAAGGATGGGTTCGCAGCCTTAAGTAATGCAGCCACACCTGTGACTAACGGGGTTGCAAAACTTGAAGCACTCACCGTTGCATAACCGCCGCCAAGTGATGTGGTGAAGATATCAATGCCGGGCACGACGACGAAGTCTTTCGTCACGCTGCCTGCAAGATGGGTATAGTTCGTCAAGTGACCTGAAGCAGTCACAGCACCGACCGCTATGCCGTATTTGTTGGCATACTGTGCAGGATACAAAGGCTCAGAAGCCGCATCATTACCTGATGCCATCACCACGACCACGCCTCGATCCTGAGCGTACTTCAATGCCGTTTCGAGAAAAGGATGCCCACTGTTAAAAGTCAGGCTTAAGTTGATGACATCAGCACCATTGTTCACTGCATAATAGATACCATCGAGTACGGAGAAGAAGTCTCCACCGCCAGAGCCATCAAGTACGCGAACCGCCATGATCTGTGCATCGTAGGCAACGCCAATCGCCCCTGCTGCATTGTTTTCTGCGGCAACAACACCTGCAACGAGTGTGCCATGGCCGTTGGTGTCATTGACATTGGCATTGTCATTTACAAAGTTGTAACCATTAACATCGTCGATGTAACCATTGCCATCGTTATCAATACCATCGCCTGCGATTTCACCGGTGTTGATCCAAATATTGTCATTCAAATCTGAATGCGTGATGCTCACACCCGTGTCGATGATGGCCACGACCACGCCCGCTCCTGTGACACCTTGAGCCCAAACTTCAGGCACGTTAATCATGTTTAGGTCATACTGATTTTGGCCGCCATAATAGTTCTGAGCAGGTAGTGAATCGACACCTAAAGCATCAGCCACCGCAGCGGCAGCATCGACTAAGCCGTAGCCATAGATACTGCTATAGGTGGGCACGAAGTCCGGCGTGAATTGGTCATACAAAGAGACATTAGCGTAATACACATCTGCACTAGCACCTGGAACATCATGATCATTTGCAAAGACTAAATACTGTGAAAAGCCTTCAATAAAGTCCCCCACGGGAATTTGATAATGTGTCCAACCCGCGCCGTTGGTGTAGGTCGCATAGTCCTGAATACTGTACGTTTGTGATCCATCTACTTGGAAGAATCGGGTATCTGTACTAGAAAATGTGTTGTCAACATCAAAGCCGATGCCATGCACTTCGCCTTCAATACCCGTCAAGTAATCGAACTCCAAAATGGTGTATGGATTGATATTATGAGGCAGTGAAATTTTCTGCCATGTATTACCGGTTAGATGCAATGTCGAGCCGGCAAACTCGACCACTGCTACGCCCCCGCCCTGCTGATTTGGATCATACGCAGTAATGGCTTGGGTAGAGAAGTCAATGGTTTGCAAAGCACTGTCAGCAGTTGGTGGTGTTCCCACTGCAACATCAGATGCCGTATTGTAAATCGCAACGTTAGCGAAATAGTTTTCACTAATGGGGACGCTAATATCATTGTCCATGCCAATGGTTAGATAGGACATTAGGCCGGTAAAGTACGTCCCCACTGGGATCGAATAGTGAACCCAACCGTCTGCACCCTCTGCATAGTTGTAATCATCAATGATGTACTGTGACCAAGCTTGTGAACCTGAGACTTGGAAGAATTGATCATTGGAGATCACATCATCCGTGTCAAAACCAATGCCCTGCACTTCACCTTCAGCCGCCGATCGATAATCAAACTCAAGCATGGTCGATGCGGTGATGTTGTAGTTAAAGTCGAATTTTTTCCAACTGTTACCTGCTAGGTAGTAGGTTCGCCCACCATCAAGAACCATTTGGACACTGGCAACATCTTGCCAAGCACCGCCGTAAGAAGTGACATTCAGATTGGTAAACTCAATGACGTTATGGTCTGTCGGAGCTGCGGGTGCTGCGATGGGAATGCCCGGACTGCCTGTGCTACTGGTAGGCCCTGAGGGACTACTAGCTTGGTAGACTTGCACGTTTGCAAAGTAGCTTGTGCCTGTGGGCGTTGGGACATCATGGTCCATCGCTAAGACCAAATAGTCAACGTTTCCGACAAAGAAGTCAGCGACTTTAATTTTGTAATGCATCCAACCGTTACCCAGTGAGTAGGTATCAAAGTTCTGGATGCCGAAGGTTTGTGTGCCAAAGAGTTCAAAGAATTTATCTGAGCTGAGGTAGCTATCGGTGTCAAAACCGATGCCATGCACTTCACCGAGACTATCTGAATAGAAATCTAGCTCAAGGAAAGTATTTGCATCGACCCTTGTAGGCAGTGCAATTTGCTTCCATGTGTTGCCTGCAAGGGCTAAGACTTGGCCGTTGTTTAGGACCGTTGCGCTGCCGTTGACATCTTGTGCCGCGTCATAGCTTTGTATGTTTGCCGTTGCGAAGTTAATGGCATCAACACCCACGACTGCTGCATCAGGGACCGTAGGAAGCGATGGAGCCGTGCTACCGCCTGTATCTGTCCCTGTCCCTGTATCTGCCCCGCTCGTTGATGACTCATAAAGTTTGAGATTGGCAAATGAACCGTTGGAATTAGGATTTGTCACATCGTGATCGTTGGCAAAAACCAAGTATTGAAACTGGCCCGTAAAGTAGTCACCCACACGAATCGTGTAATGCTTCACACTGCCTGCTAGAGCATCGTACTGCGTAACAGACGGGATGCCCCAGTTATCTTGCGTGCCATAAAGTTGGAAAAAAGTATCGCGACTCAAGACATTATCCGTGTCAAAACCGATCCCGTGAATATCACCCTGCGTCGTTGACGTAAAGTCGAACTCCAACACAGTGTCCGCAGTCACCGTGTAGTTTTTGGCAATCTGCTTCCACGTGTTTTGCGAAAGGGTGAGCTGTGTGCCCGCGGTGTTTACCGTATAGGTCTGACTGATATCCTGATTGGTGGCATAGCTGTTGATGGCAAAATCATTAAAGTTGATCTCACCGCCCCCGGAAGTTCCAGTCGTCCCCGTTCCGGTCGTTGTGGTGTCTTCGTAGATTTGGATATTCGTAAAAGTGCTATTTGAATTAGGGCTTGGAATATCGTTATCCATGCCAAAGGTCATGTAGTTAAATTGCCCGGTGAAATAATCGCCCACACGAATGGTGTAATGCTTCACGTTCCCTGCCGACGCGTCATACTGAGCTATCGACGGGATGCCCCAGTTATTTTGTGTGCCATAAAGCTGGAAAAAATTCTCACGGCTTAACACATCATCCGTGTCAAAACCGATGCCGTGAATTTCACCTTGTGTGGTTGACTTAAAGTCGAATTCCAAAACAGTGTCTGCGGTGACGTTGTAGTTTTGAGCAATTTTTTTCCAGTTGTTGCCGTACTGGTAAAGTTGGTTGCCGCCGATCTGAGAGATCGCAGAACCAGCAACATCTTGAGTTGCGCCGCTGTAGGACTCAATCGTTGTGCTATCAAAATTAACCACGGTCACAGCCGATGCGAGTGTTGTCTGTGGCAAGGCCGTGCTAAGCAATGTGCGATTTTCAAGTCCATCAAGCCACATCGTCCGACGTGCCTGTTCCCATGCCGGCGTGCGTG
>JAESSU010000219.1 GCA_016763955.1 Phycisphaeraceae bacterium
CCGGAACCCCCGGCCCCTTCCAAAAAATCGGAACCTTCCAGACCTTTGGAATGTACCGAAGTTCGTTGGGACTCACCGGGTATCGATCTGGGGTCAGGCTCCCGCTAGCAGGCGGGGTGAGATGTTAAGCCGTATAATGTGTGATTTGCGGTTTGGCAGAAAAGAAAGCGTTATTGATGCGTAAACAGAGTTGGTTTTCCAAATGGTCTCGTCGCTGGGGCCAAGCCCTAAGTCTCGATGGACGTTCGACACGTTCACGCAGACGTGCCTTGCGCAAAATCAGTAGCAATCATTTCATGCAACCCATGGAACCGCGCATCCTTCTTTCAGCTCCAACTCTAGCTTCCATCGCAGATACCTCTGTTGCCTTTACGTCCCCCGTGCTCGTGGGCCTAGATGGTGAAGATGCAGATAACGATAATCTGACCTACACCGTCACCACCAATGACCCCCGTGTGACGGCAACATTAGTCGGCGGTAACGATGGCATCAATTACAACAACAGTCTTAAACTGGATGTCAGCTACACCCTCAATGGCAACGTGAAGACCGGCACAATGGTCTTTGAACTTTTCGACAACCTCGTCGGAGATGTGACAGCCCGCATTGAGCAAATGGTTAATAGCGGTTATTACGACGGCCTGGCATTTCATCGCGTCATTAATGACTTTGTCATCCAGACGGGCAGTTATAATTTCAGCAGCGGATATGTCGCTAAAGCCAATAGTTATTCAGTTTTTGATGACCAGTTTCATGCAGACTTGTTACACAATTCTGCGGGCCTGCTCTCAATGGCCAAGCCTCAAGCTGATGACAGTAATTCAACAGACTTTTTTATCACCGACTTTGCAGGTTCAGGTACGAATTCAGAATCGAACTTGCGCAATCTAGATTTTAATCATTCTGTATTCGGGAAGATCATCGAAGGACAGAATGTGTTCGATGATCTTACGCAGGTCACAACAGGTACGGTCAGTAACTTGTCTAATGCACCTTTGACAGCGGTTACTATTGTGGATGCATCCATCGTTCAAAATACGCAAAATGGAACGCTGATCCTCAAGGCCACGCAAGACTTTACCGGCAGCGTGATGGTCACCGTCACCGCTTCTGATGGTACTTCCAACAGCCAAGCTCGCTCATTTAATGTGACGGTGACATCTGATAATGATGCTGGGCAAGTCGTATATGATGCAGACTATAGTGATGTCAATAACCCAATCTTTACCTATCCGAAAAACGTATTAAATTCAGCACCCTATATCAATAATTTTGCGGATCAGGTCGTAGCCAATGGTGCAACAGCGTTCACCATTTCAGGTACGGCAACGGATGTGGATGGACGTTCGCTTATTAAACTGACGGAACTATTGGGTTCGCAAACTTTTATCAAAAACGATTTTGAAGATCATGCAGTATCGATTATTGATAACGGTACAATTCCCCTACCTTTGAGATCCGATTTTACGAATGATGCGGCGGGCACTGTTGAATTCAATGCGGCAGTGGCTCAATATAATGCAGACTGGAGTACGTTAATTGATTTGGCGAAATTCAATAATGACCCCACATTATTGGATTTGCCCAGTGGGTTGAGTTATACGAACACCAATCGAATCACGAATACGACTTATAATTCGGCAACAGATATTTTGTCGTTTGATGTTGAGATAACTCGAACCGATCCAACATTGTATGGCACATTTTATATTCTCATTGTTCAACATAATTTTATTCAAAGTGATAACTTGCATGTGATCAGCGGCCCAGCCGTGGAGTATGCGCTTACAGGCAATGACTCAGAAATCGTGACCATCCTCCTCCAGCCGCCGACCCCCACGGCCATCACACTTGATGGTATTAGTAACGGTGTGACTAGCGACACCACCCCCTCAGTCACCGTCACCGGGCTGACCGATGGGGCAACGCTTAACATACTCGATGAAAACGATAACATCGTTGCCACCACCACAGTCTCCGGCACATCGGCCACACTTTCAGTGAGCACACTCACAGAAGGTTCACATACTTTGCGTGCAGTGCAGATTATCAATGGTGCAACGAGTGAAGCAGCATCCGTGGCAGTGCAAATCGATACGATCGCGCCCTTGGCTTTTACCGATGTGAATCTCACCGCAGCAACGACTGGCATAGTCTATGTCTACGATGTCGGACATCCCCAAGAAACAGATTCAGCGATTACATACCATCTTGCCAGCGAACCTGCGGGCATGACGATTAACTCAGACAATGCAGTGATCACATGGACGACTCCTGCAACGGATTCTTTCCCGCAGGTAACTTTTGATGTTATTGCTCGTGATGCAGCGGGCAACACAACCACCCAAACGGTGATGTTGACCGTTAACAGTCTCGTTGAAATCACTGGCGTGGTTTATCAAGACACCAACACCAATAGCCAACCCGATGCTGGCGAAGGGATTCAAGGTGTCGTCGTCTATGTTGATGCCAATGGTAATAATCAGTTTGACGAAGGTGAAGTTGTCACCACGACCAACAGCAGCGGTTCATATAGCCTAACCAATGTGCCCGCTGGGGCAGTGATTTTACATCAGGTACTTCGTGATGGTTTTTCGCAGGTCACGCCCGCGGCTGCTGATTTGACCTTGGTACAAGTCGTTACTGATGGGCAGGCGGCCACACTTAATAGTGCCGCAACAACGATTGATGGTTTGACATGGGCAGGTGCTTTGGCAATGTCGCCTGACGGTTTATTCGTCTATGGGGCTAGTGGGAACTTTGGTGCCATCGGCAGCAACAGTGATGATGCCATCGCTGTCTTCTCACGCAATATCAGTGATGGTTCGCTAACCTATATTCAACTTGTTGAAAACGGCATCAATTCAGTCGCTGGACTCAACGATCCCAATGCACTGACGGTCAGTCCCGATGGTCGGCATCTCTATGTGACTGCTGATGATACCAAGAGCCCCAACGATACACTTGTAATCTTTAGCATTGATCCGGTCACGGGTTTGCTGACTTATGTCCAAACGCTGACCCATGGTTTGACCGATAGTGCTGCCAACCCGCTTAATAATCTTAGCGGTATTGCTAATGTCGTGGTTAGCCCTGACGATGAGTTTGTTTATATCGCATCAAAAAATTCCGATGCAGTCACCGTCATGAGTCGCAACCGATTTTCTGGCCAACTCACTTGGTTGCAAGACATCGTCGATGCAACGTTGCTAAATGGCGTGACACAACTGACATTGAGCCCTGACGGTAAAAGTCTCTATGCAGGGGGGGCTAGTGGTTTAGTGGTCTACACAGTAGATACAACAACAGGGCAGTTAACCTTTGCTCAGTCCGTTGTACATGATGGTGTGAATGGCCCATTTCTATTGGACATGGGGCAAGCCGTTGTCTCGCCGGATGGCTTAAAGCTCTATGCTGCTGCGACGACCAGTGACACCGTGAACTTTTTCCAACGCAACACCACAACGGGAGCATTAACGTTTGTCTCTGCTTTGGCTGGGATAGATGGTGCTTTGGGCGTGAAGATCAATCCGCAGGGAACCCAATTGTTTGCCACCTCCGTTGCAGATGACAAGCTGCGGGTTTATGACATTAGCCAATCGGATGGCTCGCTGACTCTTGATCAAACGTTGACCCATGGCGGAACGGATGTATTAGGCCAGACCACCAACGGACTTGATGGCGCAACAGCACTACTGCTTGATCCTGATGGCAATGATGTCTACGTTGTCTCACGTTCTTCAAATAGTGTTTCGGTTTACTCCAATCGAAATAGGCCAAGCAGTGGGGCAGCTTGGCTTCGGAATATTGATCCGTTCGCACCAGGTTCTCTCACAGGTATCAATTTCGTCAATACATTCGCAGCCATCACTGTGGATTCGGTAGATTACAATGCTCAGCAGTTTGACTCGGATGATCCTACGGGTAAAAGTTATCACGCACCGACGAATTGGCGTTCACAACGCAGCCTGATTCGTGACATCACCGTTAACTTCTCAAGCCAGCTCATTGGTTTTGATGTTGCAGGTGTACAACTGGCTCGAATTTTTGATACCGCTGGCAATGCAGTGGCCAGTGGGGGCGTGACACTTAATACCAGTGATGTGATTGTCAATGGTGATCAACTGTTGCTTCGCAATTTGGACTTAGTTGATGGTGTTTACGAATTAACCCTCGCCTCGACGTTTGTCAGCGCATTGGATGGCGGTTCCTACAGCACGCATTTTCACCAACTTGGCGGAGATTTCAATGGTGACCGTGTCTTTAGTTTAGCGGACTTAGGAACGGTGATTTACTGGCGACAGCTTGCCTCAGATACCAATGATTATGTCGATGTGCCCGGTTATTTGGATATCCGTAATAGCAGTGATGCTCTAATGTCTGATGGGCGCGTGGATAATCACGACCTGTCTGCCTTTGCCAGCGTCTTTGGGCAGTATATCCCACAGGCTGCGGTTCCCGTCCCCGTGGTTTCACTTTCGTCTCCACCTGCTAATCAGTCAGCGAACCTGCTTGCCTTTGTATCGAGTCCGCCCAGAACAGCAAGTCTCACACTTGTACCATCTGACGATGAAAAAACGTCAC
Source organism: Phycisphaeraceae bacterium (assembly GCA_016763955.1). Classification (GTDB taxonomy): domain Bacteria; phylum Planctomycetota; class Phycisphaerae; order Phycisphaerales; family Phycisphaeraceae; genus UBA7800. The sequence continues at coordinate 4,585 of JAESSU010000219.1, forward strand.
AATCCGGTTTGTTGGAGCAATTGGATAACACCAACCTGATCCTGACAATGATCGCAACCCCATAACACCCGCCCCC
>JAESSU010000220.1 GCA_016763955.1 Phycisphaeraceae bacterium
CCCCGCCTAACGGGAACAAAACGATATGCTCTGCCTTACCGCCCACCGAACGGCAAGCGAGCGAATGGCCAAACTCATGCATCAGGACAATCAGAAACAGCCCGACATAGCCTGAAATAAAGATCAGGGGTTCTTGGCCAGATATCTGATAAAAGAAAATTGCAGCAATCAACCACGTCCAATGCAGGTACGCAGTGATGCCAAAAAGCGTAAAGAGCCGGTAACTTCCATTGGGGCTTGGTAACATGGGGGTAGAGTATAGACTAGGGACTTAGGACTAGCGACTTGGGATCAAATTAAAGGTAAGAAAGACATCCATGACACATCAACCTTTGCAGACAGCCATCGTCACCGGCGCAGGCAGTGGGATCGGACGCAGCCTTGCCATCAAGCTCAGTGAGCTTGGCTACCACGTCATCCTTACTGGCCGAACTTCTAAGACGTTAGAGCAAACTTCATTATCACTCGATAGCCCGTTTACCATTAGGGTTGTTGATGTGACAGACGCAACTGCTTGCCATGATTTGGTTAAACACGTCACCACGCAGCTAGGCACAATTGATGTCTTATGCAATGTCGCGGGCAGTGCGCCGAGTATGACCATCGGTCAAATCACCCCTCAAATATGGCAGCAAACCATTGATACCAATCTCAGTAGCGTGGTGAATCTCACTGCTGCTTGCTGGGCAGTGTTTGAAAAGCAACAGTCAGGTTTTGTGGGCAATGTCAGTTCGATGGCTAGCATTGACCCATTCCCAGGCTTTGCGATTTATGCAGCAGCAAAGGCAGGTGTGAATCTTTTCACACTCGTCACCGGGCGTGAAGGTAAGGCCATTGGCGTGCGTGCGGTTGCTGTCGCACCGGGTGCAGTGGAGACGGGCATGCTACGAAATCTTTTTGATGAATCGGTGATCCCCACGGACAAAACGCTTTCACCAGATGATGTCGCTCAGGTGTTTATTGACTGCTTATTACAAAAGCGAGATTTCCAAGCCGGCCAAACAATTGAGCTGCCCAGCCCGTAAGGCTTAAGCAACTTTCAACCTTATGATTATTCCAAATCAATCACAGGCTAAACAAATCTTCGCCATAAATTAGCATGCCCCCAAAGTGCCCTGCCGCTAGCACGATCACAATCACAGTGATCAGACAAAAGCGGACAAACCGTCGGTCTTTGCCGCTTAATAAATCCACCCATAACAACATCGGAGAGAGCAACGCACAGGCCACCCCTAACCAACGATGCAAGCTGTGAGTCTCCGTATTAAACGCCATGGCGTATCCCTGATCCATGGCAAAAATCCAACCCGTCATCGCTGCTAACACCGCACCTGCTGAGCCTAGCAATAAACAAAACGTCACCGCGGAGGTCATCCCCGTGCGACGTTGTGGCAGACTTAATAATTCAGCAACACCGGCTGCAAAAATCAATGCAATCGGAAAGTGAATGACAAATGGATGAAGCTTGCCAAGCAAATAATACAACGGTTTGCGAGGTTTATACGCAGGCGTAACCTCATCCGACTCTGACGAATTCATCACAGAAACCTGAGGCACACTCGAACCCTGATCAGAAACAATGGCAAACGCGCCAGCCTTAATCCAATTGTAAATAGCCTTTTTTTCACGATCAGGCATGGGCGCAAAATCAGACTCCTCCGGGGGCATGTCACCAAAGTCAACCCGTTCATAAAGCTCAGATATCTCAGGATTCCCCGACACGATCAAATCTGACTTTGCCAATTTCGACAGGTTCATCACAAAACCAAAATCCCCCTTGGGCTTGGCATCATCTTCACTGTGACATTCGCTACAACGATTAAGAAAAATCTCGGTGACCTGACTTAAAAGCTTAACCTGCTGCACCCGTGCAAGTGATGGGTCAACTTTACCCGCAGGCTGTGCGCCCGCCTCACCACTTGCTGATAACAAAAACAGGCCACAAAAAACGATCATAAAACATACGGTGATCCGACTCATACTTTGATTCATCCTTATCCCCCCCGGAAGTTTAGTCCTCCGGAAGTTCAATCCCCCCGGAAGTTCAATCTTCTGAAAGTTCAACCCCCCGTAAGTTCGACTTCTGAGAAGCAATGTACTCCACGAATTTGTAGAGTCATCGTGTAATGTGAAATTTAGCCACGCAGCTCTGTGATTTTAGCTTGAACTTCTTTTGCATGTCCATCGGGGGTGACCTTCGGCCAATGGGCTGCGACGTTGCCTTGCGGATTGATGATCGCTGTCTGGCGATGGATTCCCATGGATGTTTTTCCATCACGGACTTTTTCACCCCACACGCCATAAGCTTTAATCATATCCATCTGCGGATCACTAAGCAGGTCCACCTTGAGATTGAACTTGGCAATAAAATCTCGATGGCTTTGCGTGCTATCAGCACTGACACCTAGCACCACCGCAACAAGAGACTCAAGGCCTTTTAATGCTTCGGTAAACTGGCAGGCTTCAAGGGTACAACCGGGGGTGTCATCCTTGGGATAAAAATAAATCACCACCCATTTGCCCGCAAAATCGCCTAGCGAGAGAGCTTGATCGTTCTGATTTGAAAGACAAAAGTTCGGTGCAGGCATTCCAATACTAAGCGTCATAATGTATTCCTTCTAAGGTTTAAATCCACTTGGATTGGCGACATTGTACACAGATGCGTAATCTATTGGTCTATGCCCTGGACGTTATATCGTTATATCCTCAAAGACCTGATCAAATTGCTGGTCATGTCACTCGCCATTTTGGTCATTGTCATTGCTGTGGCAGTGGCGATTCGCCCGTTGACCAAAGGTCAACTTGGTGCTTGGACACTATTAAAATTCGTTGGATTAAGTGCCCCGACGATTTTGGACATCGCCTTGCCCTTTGCATCGGCCTTTGCCAGCACACTGGTCTTTCACCGGCTGATTTCTGACAACGAGATTGTCGCTTGCCGGGCAAGTGGGATGAGCTTTCGGGTGGTTTTCACGCCAGTCGCCTTTTTAGGACTGATACTCACGGTGTTGATGTTCCTGTTAAGCAGTTGGGTGATCCCGGAATTTTCACGACTTGCTGCCAAGACGATTCAGACGGATGCTATTAAAATCGTCGTCAATGAGTTGCGCGAAAAACATATGTTCCGCCAGGGCAATAATATCATCTATGCTGACCAAGTTCAGGAGATCGCTCTTGAACCGGGGGACATGGGCAATGATGACCAAGAAACAAAACAACTTCGGCTAGTGATGCTTCAAGGCGTTGCTTTTGGACAACTCGATAACGAAGGTGTCCTGCGTAGTGATTCGACGGTCGAACGTGCGGACCTGATTCTTTCAAGCAAAAATGACCAATCATGGGTCACACTACGATTGCACAACGCAACGCACTACAGCGGGCAAGTCACTCAACCGTGGGGAACCCTGGAAAATGGCGAATACCCTTTAGCTATTCCCAATCCATTTCGTAACAAACTCCGTTTTCTTAGTGCTGCTGATCTGCGACGAATTGAAAAATTCCCTGAAACGTTTAAAGACCTTCAAAAACTCAAAATTGCTTTGTGTTCTCGCATGGCTGAACGAATTATCTACGACCAAATTTTTAAACAATTTAACGACACTGCCCTTAGCACCGGCACCTTCACCCTCATGGGCATGACAGATGACTACCAATACGTCATCCATGCAGCTAGCGCCCAACAGATTGATCAACGCAATATCAAGCTTCTAGGAACTCAAGACCAGCCAATCCAAATTGACTATTACCTCTCAGGCAAACCTTACACCCGAACGACAAGTCCTTGGGCTTTGCTTGCGTTAAGTTTCGACGAAGACTTGTTAAACATGCAACTGCAACTGGGCCCCAGCGAAGTAACCGACCTGCGTAAACGCCAAGGCTATGCCACGCAACATGGCAAGACACCCCCCATTAGACCTCTTCGTTGGCCAGACACGGCACAAGGCTCGATCATGCAAGTCCTGATGAGTCGCAGCATATTTGAGTTACAAGACACCATCGCCCAGCGTTATCACGATGCCCCAACTATCGTTGAAGCATCACAAACAATGAATACCGCTTTGGTAGACATGGGCTGGGAAATCATGTGCCTAAGACATCAACGTGCTGCCTCGTCGATGGGATGTTTACTCATCCTGCTACTAGGCGCAATGATGACCTGCCACATGCAAGGCCGAACACCCTTGGTGATCTATTTTTGGAGTTTCTCTTTAGCTGCGATTGCTGTGATTCTCACACGCTCATCAGGTAACATGGTCAAAGATCAGGAACTCCCCTTGTTCTTAAGTGTCCTGTTAATCTGGTCAGGTAATTTACTACTACTAGGCATCCTCACGGGACTAAGCTGGAGACTCTCGAAACCTCGAAATTGATCTTATTTTCATTTAAGAAAATTAATAAACGCCAAGCCCTAACTATGACTATTCTCGACCGTTACATCATCAAGAACTATCTGCTGAACTTTGTCATTCTCATGGCGGTGCTCATGGCTTTATTCGTTGTCGGGGGCATGCTCATCGACTTAGACGAATTTGTCTCAGCAGGCGAAATGCTCTCCGAACGTCACGGCACAAGCGTCCTTCGCGGGACAATCTGGGCAGTGATTGATTACAACGGCCCGATCCAATTAATGCTCTATGCCTTTTTCTCCGGGCTGCTGTGTGTCGGCGCTGCAGGTTTTACTCTCACCGGCCTAGCTCGCACACGCGAACTCACAGCCATGCTTTCAAGTGGGATTAGCATGTACCGCATCGCCATGCCCATGCTCATTGTGGGCTTCGCTCTGAACATGCTCGCTTCCATTGATCAAGAATTCATCCTCCCACCACTGGCTCACAAAGTTTCTCGCAATGTTTCTGAAATCAAGTCCACGCAAAAAACCAGCGTGCCCATGTACTTTATGTCAGATCAAAAAGGCAGACTTTTTAGTGCAAGGAACTTTTACACCCAAGACGATACCGCCATCATGACGGACGTGACCATTCTCGAACGCGATGAACAAGGACGTGCGACACAACGCATTATTGCATCGCAGGCTCTGTGGAATACAGAGCGCAATCACTGGGACCTTACCGATGGCTATGCATTAGTGCGCCCCACCAATGCCAGTGAAATTGCCAACGCATCTCAGACCCAAGAGGTCCAATCCATCAGTACCGACCTAAGCCCCACCGTCATCCGTGCCCGGCTAGAATCCAACTATCTAAACCTACTAAGTGTTCGCAAGCTGCAATCGCTTTCAAAAAACGAGCAACTTGATCAAGCTAAAATCAGTCAGATCATGCATGGGAGAATGAGCCAACTGGTCTTAAACATGCTCATCTTAGCCATGGGGCTGACCTTCTTCCTCTGCCGCGAACCGTCCAACAACCTAAACCAAGCCGTCAAGGCTTGCGGCCTGTGTATCGGAGCATGGTCAATGGGACTCACCATGCAAAACGCAGACATCAGCTGGCTAAACCCCGTGGCCACCGCCTGGCTACCCGTGGTCATCTACATCCCCATCACCGCCGTGACCTTGCAGACGTTAAAGACGTAAAGCGATACAACTAGAGCATCTTGCATCATTATTTTCCGCTTTGATTGATCCATTGCCTGCGGGAATCCTTCGGCTTCCCGCAGCTTTTACCTCAGTTTTTACCCCGGTTTTTACCCCGGATTTTAGACCAAAGCCTCAGAAAGTGACGCAGTCAATTCCTGCGGGGGTTATGCAAAATGCTCTGAATCGTCTCAAGGCTTGGCACGTGACAAATCAGATTGATCGCCCCAAGCTTTTTGCACTGCCACAATCCGACTAATAAACGCCCGGAGCTCCGATGTGGGTGATGTGATTACCACGCGATTCTGAATCTTCTGAATATCGATTCCCTCAAGTTGCTCTAGCGTGAGTTTGTCTGCTATATCCATGGACAAAAATGACATTTTAAGATTGGGTTCAATGGCACGCACCTGCGCAATCAGATGTCCAGGCAATAGACACCAGTCATAAAGTTCCCCTCGCTTTTGAGACTTGTCTTGAGCCAGCATGCTTTGATGTGGAACCATCTCCAGAAACAAATGCCCATCGATATTAAAGAGTAAAGCATGAAAAACGTTGATGCCTTTGCCAGGGTCATTATCAGTCACGGTCAATGTGTAACTATTTTTAACATCCTCATCCTCAACGAATGTCCATGTTTCCTTTTTCTCAGCTAAATCAACCCATTTCCCCAGCAACTCCGGCTTGAACACCGCCTGTTCTTTCGTCCCCAGACGATTGAGTGACAACACACCCGCTAAGCAAAAGTGATGATAGACATAACATGGCCGTAGTAAAACGTGCAATAGACATGACTTGTTCTCCTGAATGGATTTGGGGCAGGAACTTGATTATCTGACAGGTTTCCTCAACTGTCAATGCCATTTTACCTCAACGGATAGTTGATTAAACCCAACCACCACATCATAATATAAGAGTAGATGTAACCTGCCTTGCTACTCTCTTGCAGGTTGCCTTCCCAACAAAGGCAAAACTCCTGTCACTCGGATTTGAGGTTTTTTGATGAGTCGTAAACGTCGCCGCCTTGGTGAAATCCTGCAACACTGGGGACTGGTCGATGACCAGCAGCTTGGAGAGTCACTCAAGATTGCTCAAGGTTCCCACGAACGCATCGGTGATGTGCTCTGCGAGCTAGGCTATGTCAAAGATACCGATGTCGCTAAAGCGCTCGCATCACAGTCGGGCCTTGAGTACATCGACCTCAATCAACCCGATGCAATCAACAAAGATAACATGAGCCTTCTGTCAGTGGACCTGATCAAAAAATACATGGTCCTGCCACTGGAAAAAGTGGGCAACAAAATCAAAGTCATCGTTTCTGACCCGTTGAATTTGGACACCTTAGACAACCTGCGATTCCGCACCAACTGTGAAATCGAAATTGCGCTCTCAGCCCGTTCACAGATTAAAGAATTCCTTGACGAAATGTTCCGCGAAACACGCGAGAGCATCGACAAGGCTGTGCGTGAAATGACGGTCGACTCGAGTATCGACCAAGCAGCCTCGATGAATTCCTCCATGGATATTTCGGGGCTGTCCATCGACTCCTCAGGCAAGTCCATCGACTCCTCAGGCAAAAGAATTGTTGAAGCTGCTCAAGCGCCCGTCATTCGACTGGTCAACCAACTCATCGCTCAGGGCGTACATAGCCGTGCAAGCGATAATCACATTGAACCTATGGCTAACCGCGTTCGTCTGCGATACCGCATCGACGGTGTCTGCCATGATCAAGATCAAATTCCCAAACGAACACAGTCCGCTGTGATCGCGCGTCTAAAAATTATGTCCGGCATCCGCATCGAAGAAAAACGAGTTCCGCAGGACGGCCGTATTAAGTTGCGACTAGGTGATGAGACGGTCGACTTTCGTGTGAGTTGCTGCCCGGCTTATCACGGCGAAAGTGTCGTGCTTCGTATTTTACGTTCCGATGCTGCCATGCTCGGACTCGAAAAACTAGGTTTGCAGCCAGACACGCTTGCGACATTCAACAGTGTCATCTCCAAACCCACCGGCATTTTCCTAGTGACCGGCCCAACAGGTTCAGGTAAAACCACGACCCTTTATTCAGCATTAAACATCCTAAATCGACCAGACAAAAAAATCATCACCGCAGAAGACCCCGTCGAATACAACTTTCCGGGAATCAATCAATGCCAAGTCAATGAACAAATTGGGCTGTCTTTTAGCAAGGTTCTTAGAGCCATGCTCCGTCAGGCTCCTAACGTCATTCTTGTCGGCGAAATTCGTGACAAGGAAGTAGCAGACGTAGCGATTCAAGCTGCTCTAACCGGTCACCTTGTCTTCTCCACATTACATACCAATGACGCGCCATCAGCCATCACCCGTCTCATTGACATGGGCGTTAAACCCTTCCTCGTCGCTTCAGCCATTCAAGCGGTGTTAGGCCAACGCCTCATTCGACAACTCTGCGATAGCTGTAAAGCACCGGACCTGAATCCTAATCCCAAAGAATTAGCCATCCTCGAAATGACCAAGGAATTCATTGGTGACCACACATTGTACAAACCAGTAGGCTGCGAGATTTGCGGCGGCAGCGGCTTCAAAGGACGACGGGGTATCTACGAGATGATGGTCATCAACAACGAAATCCGCGAGCTGGCTTTCAAACGTGCCCCGGTTAACCAAATCCGTGCCGCAGCGATAGCCAACGGGATGCGCAACTTACTAGGTGACGGGAAGCTCCGCATCCTCGCGGGCAAAACCTCCGCCAGCGAACTCGTCAAGATCGCACAGGCTGAAGGCGTTATTGAAGTTGATGACGACGAAGCAGCATAAAAATCATTGACCTCTCAAATCAAAAGTGTCTCTAATCCAACCGTAGCATTTGCATCGAACAATCGCTGTGATACAACACATCGCTACCCCACGCCACAGTAGTGGCCAGACTTTTTAAGATGCTACGATTGAATTGATGATGCTCTAATGGTTCATTGCAGCTAAAACGTTATGGATTGCATCTTGCGATGCATCAGCGACACGCCCCCGGAAGTGTCGCAGCTATTTCCTGTAGCAATGTTGACCGTGATCCAATATAAAACAGCTGCAATAAAGCTCTAATACCATTCACGATTAAAACTTGTGCGTGACTTACATCGCCAACACTACCGTTACAAAGTCTTCTGAACCGTCCGATGCGTATAATATCTCACAAAAATAACCGTATTCCAGGAACACAAACTCTTTTGAGGCAGGGCAAACGCATGTACACCCTGTCTTGGCGAGCTGGACTGTGTCAACCGATTTTGACTATCGGTCAAGTGTTAAATCGTCTTGCATCGTATTTTTGGCGCAACATTTTGACCTACGGTTAATTCCGTGTTGGCACAACACGGCTCGCCAAGACAATTTTCGCCACATGCGTTTACCCTGTCTTTTTGGGTCAGACGCTTGTCGCCATCCTCACCTATCAGGTATGATATCTCCGTCACGCACGATGATGTGCGTGTATGTTTTATCAGTCATTTGAAACGCAATATTCACGATAAGTCAATCGGTTCTAACGTGAAGCAATAGAGGAAGTCACTGCATGTCTACGATTCAGATCGACCGTCTACTTGATACTACTATTAAACAAAAGGCAAGCGACCTTCATCTCACCGTAGGTAAAGCACCCACCCTTCGCATGAAGGGACGCTTAATTGAACTCAAAACCAAAGCACTCGAACCGGCAGACACGGTCGCGCTGATGAAGCAAATTTCACCCGAACGAACCGAAGTCGAAGTGCAAGAAGAAGGCGGTAGTGACTTTGCTATTTCATGGGGCGAGACACGCTTTCGTGTGGCCGTTTTCAAACAAAAAGGCAACATCGCACTGGTTATGCGTCGTATCCCGCAAGACCTGCTGACCTTTGAACAAATCGGCTTGCCCAAAATCGTCACGGAACTCGTCCGCAGGCCACGAGGTTTATTCCTAGTCACCGGCCCAACCGGTTCCGGCAAAACCACCACACTCGCATCGATGGTTAACTTCATCCGTCAGAATCTTGAACGTCATATCATCACCATCGAAGACCCGATTGAATATCACTTTACGCACGACCGGTCGATTATTAATCAGCGTGAAGTACACATCGACGTGCCGAGCTTTTCTGAAGCCATCCGTCGTGCTTTGCGACAAGACCCGGACGTGATTCTGGTAGGCGAAATGCGTGACCTTGAAACCATTGAATCTGCAATCTCCGCATCGGAAACCGGTCACCTTGTGTACGGGACGCTCCATACCAATGGTGCAGGCTCGACGATCAACCGTATCATCGATGCCTTCCCCAGTCATCAGCAAGAGCAGATTCGCGCTCAGCTTTCGGTGACTCTGATGGCTGTGCTTTCTCAGCAACTGATGCCCCGCCTTGATGGGGGTATGGTTGCGGCTTACGAATTTATGCTCGTCACGCCGGCTGTGGCCAACCTGATTCGTGAGAACAAAACGTTCCGTATCGACTCAGCGATTCAGATCGGTCGTAAGTTTGGCATGCGTTTACTTGATGACCACATCTGGGAACTCTACGAAACAGGCGTGATCGGAGCTGAAGAAGCAGTGGACAAATCTCGTAATGCCGAAGCGATGGCTGAAAAAATCCACGAAAGCGGTGGTAAAGTCGGACGCACTGAATGGGATGAAGTGGAAGATGCCGCTGCGGAGTAAGTCCGATGACGTCTTCACATTTTAATCATTATTCACGTCACTAAAGCCCCGCGGCTTGCAACCGTTAATTTCAAAAAATACTGCAATATCATTGTGTCTTAAAAGAGACTAGAGCATGACAAACGCAGGTGTCATACGCATCGCGTCTATTTTGTATGCGTCAGTACGATTGATAACCTTTGGAGCGTTTACATTCGCTAGGTCAGTTGCGCACGCATTTTAATCGTGTGGGTATCACCTCGCAAAAACTACCCCCAAGCAATCTATTGAGCCATTTTGTGAATCGATGGCAGGCAAGTATCACCTCGTAAAAGCCCCCCGTTGTAGCCGTTTTTTAGACCTCACGATTGTTTGATTTTCAACCACCTCAGACAGACTTGTCTACGCAAAAACGCGACGACTAAAATAGATCAGCCGTCAATAGAACCTGTCCCGTTACTTTTGTCATGCCATTCAGAATGCGCTAGGATAAAGCATCACTGCCCCGCTGGCTGGACTTCCGTGACCACCGCTTCAACCGCTGGCAGAGGCAGAGCAACGGGAACGGGCTTAATGCCCGCCGTTGGGCCGGGGACAATGCCATAGTGACGCAAGCGGTCTGCAATGCTCATATTTTGGGGAGCAATCGAATGTGCTAGACGCAGTGTGTTAATCGCATTGCTCTTGTCACCAATGAGTTCATAAAACGCGGCCATGGCAATGTAAGGTTCAGCATCACCTTCAGGGGCAAAGTGTGTTGCCTTCTGATACGCAACCTTGGCTTGATCCATATCACCGAGCTTCGTTAGGTAATTGGCTTGACGCAAAAAGTCCACGGAGTTGCCATACTGTTCGTTGGCATTGCGAAGCAAGTCTCGCAAAGCCCCACTGCGACCTTGCTCAAAGAGACATTGAGCCACTTGGTCAAGCCAGCGTGAAACACGAGCATTATCTGGACGAAGACTAATGACATATTCATAACCATGTTGTGCATCCATCCAGTTCTGCTGATCAAAACGAATATCAGCAAGTCGTTCTAATGCACGCCAATCTGCTGGATACTGAGACAATGCTTTATTGTAGAGTTCCACAGCACGGGGGATATTGCCCTGACGCTTGGCTTGATATGCTTTTTCACGCAAGGTCGGATTCGTCAAATGACAGCCCAAAAGAGACAATGATAAAAACCCCAGAAGCATCCAACTAGTTTAACTTTCATAACACCGTTTCCTCATCCAAGGCACAATGGTTTAATATACCCATCGGGTATAATTTTGTCCGCGACGCAAACGCTTTGGAGGCCTAAAACAAGCAGTCGCGTACACAAGCTACAGAACCAGTTCTATTGACGACTGGTATAGATTCAAAACAGATCGAACAACCATTGTAAACAACTAACTCAGAACTTTCAGGCCCGTGTGCCGATATACAAGTAAATGCTGCAATTACCCACCGTCATCCTGCATCACCAAACCCCAGCGGGCAGTCACTACGACTGGCTATGGCTCGATCCGGTGACACGCAACCAACTGCTGGGCTTTCGTCTTGCATTGCCGCCAAGCCAATGGGTGAGTCAGGAAAGCTTGCTGATGCAGCCGCTACCACCGCACCGACTCATCTATCTCACCTATCAAGGCCCAATCTCCGGCGGACGCGGGCAGGTTGTACAAGTTGCCAAAGGACACGTCAAAGGCTGGCCCATCGGTCAACACGGCTGGGACTGGCAGCTTCACACGCCCAGTTCACAAACCCTAGAGTCCATCCCCCGCATCCGTATCATGCCTATCGATCAAAATCTCTGGCAGGGGAAAGTCTGTTGCCCGATTGACGATGAACATTAACAAGACAAAAATCACAACCACCTTTTTTTAATCTCACTCACAGGAAATTAGGCAGCGTTCTCAACCATTTCCCTCTTGATCGCCGATAAGACTGATTTACACTTTATCATGGGGATCAAGGATGATCAGGAAAATACTAACTGACGATCAATGGCAACGTATCGAA
>JAESSU010000221.1 GCA_016763955.1 Phycisphaeraceae bacterium
CAATCGTCATATCCTCGCTGCGCCCCATATCATCAGCTTCGTCCCGAAGCCCCCGCATCAAGTCCTGATAGGGAGAAATATTCAGATTATCAATCACGCAAAGCATGCGTTTACGATTATGAGTTTTCAGCACATCTCGACAAATATCTCTGCCCACTTCATAGGTGTCGAAAATCACCGCAGGCAATTGGGCGTTGTCGAGCAATCTATCAATAAGTACGACTGGAATTTTTTTAGATAGTTTCTCAAAAAATGGACCATTGGGATTGTTTTCAACGGGCCACAATAAAATGCCCCGAACCCCATTGTTAACTGCATGCTCTGTGATTTCTCGTTCGAGAGAAACATTTAATTGTGACGACCGAACCACTACAAAATTGTCTCTTGCACTAAACCCCTGCTCAGCATATTGGAGTACTTGCTGCTCAAAAACCATGTGTGCGGGATAAGGTTGAATGAATGCAAACAGAATCGCTGTCCGGTCTGCATGCGAGCTTTCCTGAACCACGGTCCCCTTCCCATGGTGAGTTTGGACAATCCCATTTTCTTCGAGTTCACGGATCGCACGGTGAGCGACACTGGGGCTGACGCTGAAATCATTCGAAAGCTTGCGAATGGATGGCAATATGCTTCCTGCGGGATAAACCCCCTGCCGCATTTGCTGCTTCAAACTGCGAGCCACCTGACTAGGAAGTGAAATTTTATTGCCGACATTTACCATATCTGTAGCCCAAATCCACAAGTGTCTCACTGTTTCTTTTTCTTACTAATACTCTAGCACTGCTATTTAAAAAGTCAAATTATTAATTTAAACAATACACCTCGTTTTTATCTATTGAATCGTAAACCAATTATTATCAATATATTATAAGTAATATTTCGGGAAAATATTTTAATTCGTTACAGCATTTCGCACCTTTAATTTCATGGTGCTCAACTAGACTGGCCAAGTGAGGCGAACTCGTTGGGGGCAGAGTAGCCTTCCCCGTGGCTTCGAACGACCTCTCCTAAACGCACCCAAAGTAAAACGCCTCATGAATATCGCAAAGCGACATGACGGACTCACCGGTAGGCTGGTACCACCCATTTTCCCAATGAGAAATCGTACTGGAATCAACTCCTAATTGACGTGTAAGTTGGTGCTGACTCAGTCAGCGGTGCAGACGGCACTACTGAAATGATTGCGCAAGGTCCATCGAATATGAGTTGGACAATAGGTTGTACCCTAGGAAAGCAATGATCTTAGGTCTGTGGATATGCATTAGCTGAGTACACCCTACTTCCCAATTTCGAATGGTGTCCTTGTCCACACCCAACTAATTGGCAACGAAACCCACTGAATACACTACTGTTATCAAGAATCACCTACACCTCAAACTCTGAAACCGCACCCATTTAGCCGGAGCAAACGAACCTGCGTAATTTTCAGGCTAACCAATCATGTTTTATCTCAGCAATCAACCCCCACGATAAGCCATTCGCCACTCGGTACACCCCCGAGTCAAATCGAATCGGGCCCCCGCTATTTTACTGACAACAACCTCGGCATTCGCCGAGGTTGTTGTCATTTTAGACTTCTCTAACTGATTTTTCTGCACTAAATTACCATTAGATTTCAAGATCACCGGCCCCATGAATTGCTCCAGTAGCCGATTTATTTGTGCCGGGGTTGCAGCTTGAAATGTCTCTTTGGCATCGGCCAAAACACTTTGAATCACCGTAACCAATCGGTCTGCGGTGTTGTCGTTACGAGCGTCTTCTAATGCTGCCTGCACCTGCTCACGTTGCGCCTCAGTTTCGCCCAGTTAGCCGAGAGATTGTCTTCTTGGCCATCGCTTCAATGTCCGGGTCGGTGAGCAAACGCACCAGTTGGCTACTCTGTTCATTGAGGTCGACAATCTGTTGCTTCAAACGAGCTGCGTGGTTGCGTTTTGTCCCCATGATCTGACGCGCTTCTGTGGCTGCTTCTCGAACAATGGCATCTGTATCATCGAAGATCGAAGCTAATACATGCATCGCATCATGCACGATTAAGTCTTCACGCACACCTTTTCGGTTGGAACAGGAGTCTGCCCCGAACCGTTGACGGTGGCCACAGGCCAGATAGTGATATTCACCCTTTTTATTCTTTGAACTGCGTGTGTAACAGACCGAACCGCACTCACCACAAAAGACTAGCCCTGTTAATGCTCGCGTACTTTTGGTCATTCGCTTACCCGAGTTCGGACCGCCCGAACGCTGAAGCTGCTCCTGAACTCGATCAAAATCGTCCTGGCTAATGATGCGTAGTGCTTCATCCACATAGCTCAGATGTTCCGATTCGGGGTTTTTCCGAGGCACACGGCGGCCTGTCTGTCGATTAAGCTTCATCGTTCGCCGCTTGTAGTGAACGATACCGGTGAGCATCGCATTGGTGAGAATACCTCTTACAGTCGTAAAGCTCCAACGAGCGCCCTTGCGTGTGGGAATAGCCTTGGCGTTGAGCCGATTGGCCAGTGCCTTCATCCCGATGGATTCATTCAGATAGGTTTTAATGAGATCACGCACCACATCAACTTCGGCCGGATCAACCGCTAGGCAACGTTTACCTGATGCGTCGGCAACAATCTGATAGCCATAGGGTGCCATACCGCCGGTCCATGCTCTTTGTTCAAAACGTTTGGCAAGACCATCACGAGTACGTTCTGCCAACGCTTTGCTGTAATGCTCAGCCACCACCAACTGCACACCTCGTGCCAGTTCATCCTGGCCTTCGGTGACGCTCAAGACCTGTACGCCAAGGTCTTCCAAGTCGGCCACGATGGTATGCGTCTCACTACTCCGACCAGGGCGGTCATACTTGTAGACGAACAAACGCTTGATTTCCCCACGCTCTGCATCTGCGATCAATCGCAGCAATGCGGTACGGCCCGCCAACGCTCGGCCTGTTCTCGCTTCGTCAATGTACTCTCGACAGATGCCATCCGAAGCAGCATGGCAAGCTTCAATCTGTACTTCAATGCTTGTGCCCTCGCTTTGTTTGGCACTGGAATAACGAATGTAACACGCATCAATTTTTCCCGGACGAATCATGTTCCTGCTCCAATATTTGTATGGCACATTCAGCAACACGTTGGACAATCCATTGACGCAGCGTTGCCTTATCTCCATTTAATACCAAGGGACGCTCCCATACAAGACCCGTTTTATCTTTGGGCAAAGTTTTTTACAGAGACTCGGCTGATCAGGCGGCAATTTCATGTCACCACCTCTGGCACTCCGGTGGCGCCTAGTGACAAATTCACGCGATTAAAACCAATCCATTCAATCCGATGACCTGCTGCTGCCTCGATCGCGTGAAGAGCTGTTCCTACCGAAGACGCATGAAGGATACGACGACGACGGCGTGAATCGCCTTCGTCTTGTAATTCATCTAGAACCGACGAATCCACCAAAAGCGTCCCTAACCAATTTCGGCACATGGAAATTTCGCCGGTTTGCTTGTCCACTTTTTCCAACAATGCAAATAAATGAACCATTTGACCGCATTCAGCACAACGCTCTGTATAGGTACGATTTTTAACCTTGCGTGTAGACTTTGGCTTGCGCTTTGGTGTTGTCGGGTTATTCCAGAACCCTCTACTGGTACTGAATCGACGGAGACGCTGTGTCGAACCCATCTCCATCACACAATTGGGGTAACCATACTCAGGTGTTTTGATGAGGTATTTTGTTGCATAGCGTCCAGCA
>JAESSU010000222.1 GCA_016763955.1 Phycisphaeraceae bacterium
GGCGTTGAGCATGCCGGACAAACCTGACTCTCGTTTTGCCCAAACGCGCGTGCTAGCGGAAAAATATTATCATCAAATGTTGGATTATCATATTCAGCCGCAATCACCTGCCTTGTATGCGTATTACAACTATGACATCCAAGAGCAAGGTGAAGGCTTAGCGCCAAAGCTGACGAATTGGGACTTTGGTTCTGGATTCGATAAAGCGATGAAAGAATTTGTGATGGGTCGCGATATGCCTCTATTTACGGTGGGTCGAAGCAACGGGCACCTCATGAATAAATTTTGGCTTAACAACGGTAAGTTTTATAGCTACAAGCGAGATTCTAAAAATCCCAATGCCGTTTATCTTCCGAAGAAAGAGTTTGCAAAATTAGTAGGCGCGTATTGGGAGGCGTTCGCTAAACATCTAGATGAATTGGGTATTCTTGACCGAGCAATTTTTGTAATTGGTGAGTGTGGATTGTCGACCTTTGACGCTGTTTGCACGTATATTCTCGACGGCATGAAAAGCCAGCCGCATGCGAAAAAAATTAAAATCGGTCATACCGCTCAAACGGTATCGCCATGGACTCATCGCACGTCCAAAGGCACATTGTTGATGGACGAGATATTGGATGTGCCTATGTCGTTTAACGATGAGCATTATAATTATTTTGAACCAGAATGGAACAGTCGATTTGTTAAGCCCAAACATCAACAATGGGTGTATTACGTTCAAACAGATCATCTGGTGCTTGAACATGCGGGATTAAGTACGTTGGTGACACCGCTGAAGCTACGTAATTTCGGAGTAGAGGGTTGATATTGCTGGGAAGGTTTTTTGTGGTCATTACCGTATAAATACACAACTACGGATGGTGGGATTGAGTATATTGCAGGCCCAGCCCGTAATCCGTGGGTGAATCCGTTTTACCATCATGGCCCGGGAGTCCTTGCGTACTTTTACCCGCCGGACCCCCGCGGTATTCCAGCACAAAGAACAGATTTGGTTATTCCGTCATATCGTTTGACGCTCATGCGTGATGGTATTCAAGATCGTGCAGTGCTTGAAAATCTTGAATTGGTGTTGAATCCCAAGCAGCTTCAAGAGATCGAATCCAATCTAAAAAAGATGTGGCTGGATAATCCAGTGCAGTGGTACATTGATTACAACGCGTATCGTAAAGCTCGCAAATCGATTTATGATTTAGCGTTTCAAAATTTAAAATAATTAATGTCGCATGGTGATACGGCGAGGGTTTTTCTTGTTTATATGTTTTTTGCGATTTTAAGTTGCGGTCATTTTTTACGCTTACTTTATGGAATTGATTGTCAAATGATGCGAATCGATTGACGCAAGCAGAAACAAAGCTTGCCGCGTTGTGGCCGGATAATCCGGTGCAGTGGTATTTGAACTACGCGGGCTATTATGAAGCTCGAAAAATTCTGTACGAATTGTGTTATGAATCTGTAAAATAAATTTATTACTGAGATAAATGAGGACGATGGTTTATGAAATATTACTCGACATTATTATTGGTTGCGATAGGTTTATTGTGTTCTATTTGGACGCAACAATCTGCATTGGCGGACAATTCGAATTGGGTGGTTGAGGCGAATCCGTATCGCATTCAGATTAAGCATGGTCAAAAGATTTCGAAAAAGTCGGTTCTAGCAATAGATCCTAAAGTGATCATTGATCAGGTCTCTGGCGTCGCGGTGGATCAAGTTAATCCGCATACGGGTGCTCAGGTGGGGCGATTCCAATTGATACGCGTTGGCAAACCGTTTGATGTCGATGGTTCGTTTAGGAAGTTTCAGAAAGGGCATTCGCCGTGGTTGGGTTTTGAAAAAAATAAGATGGCGTTTAAGCCCGTTGAGCTTGAGGGTAAACAACACCGGGCATTGATGATTACAAAAAAGAAAATAGCGAACAGCAGAATCCAACAGAAGGTGCGATTTGCAAACGGGAAGTTTTACCTTCTTGAATATTGGATAATGATGGAGCCGATTACCAATGGGATTACCGTGACGGTTAAGGACCCCGCACTGAGGTTGTTTTCTCATGTGCCCCATTCGTATTACAACAAGATGCCGCCTTATGGGCAGTGGGCGAGCCGATCAGTGCTCTTTTATCCACGACATCGACGAGGAGAACCCCCTGTCCAGACGGATCCTTTGTCTCTTCAAATCACACACCCGTTTACCGGGCACGCGGGGGTCGCTGATATACGGTTGCAAGAGGTTGCTTGGCGTTTGATTGTCGAGCCAGATGAAGCGATTGATAAGCTGGACTTGTACATGATGGCCAGAGCCGGTCATCGATTAACGGTGCCGACAGAAGCGTTAATCGCACCATCGCATCGTCGTCGTGTGGTGCTGGCAAAATTGGGTAAGGCTGAATTCAACGGTTAAACCCAAAGAGTGTGAAGGTGCGTTTAGGGAATGTGTCTGCATGGACAATAGACCCGACACTGCCGTTGAGAGTTCAGACGGTTCGTAGTTACGACCCAGGTGAAGATGGTGGCGTGGATGCCGCCCAAGTGAACTTATATGAAGGGGGTTCAGCATCGTTGGTTATTGCCGTGGATGCAGGAACGAGCCGACTGACTGACCTACAGGTGACAAGTGATTTACCTGCGTCAATGACGTTTCATCGTTTGGCGGTACTTCCTGTCTATGACGGGCCAACGGTGGATGGTAAGGTGAAAGGTAAGTTGCTCGGGACGCGTTACGATCCGATGGTTCCGCTGGATTATGCGCTTGATCCAGAGAGTAAAAATGGAATTCATATGGTGGTTGCGACCATTACGCCGAGCGCAGATACCACGCCCGGGACGCACGCGGGAAGTGTCACGTTGAACTTTGCTGGCAAGACTCTTACGTTGCCCGTCGCGTTACGTGTTTCACCCTTGAAGATCAAACCTAAATTGCACTTTGGGGCAATCGTTGGATTGAACTCATTTTTTTACACGCCCAGAAAAGGTCATGGCAACACAACAAAGAATGGCATTTCGATAGCCACCTATCATGGCCTAGACGCGAATCCCAGGACTTTACGCAAAGAAGCGAAACCTGTTCTTGACCGTTATTTTCACACTATTATCGACAATCATCTGTTTCCGCAAAGCCCCGCGCTTGGGATCAGTCGAGATATTGGCTATCGTGTGATTGAACAAGGGCCCGGCCTAGCGCCCAAGCTAGCCGACTGGGATTTCTCCGGTGGCTACAATGACGCGATCCGTGAATTTATCATTGACCGCGGTGCAGGTTGGTTTATGGTTGGTCGTTCCAACGGCAAACTCATGTCGCAGCTACGTCTGAAAAATCGCAAGACCTACAGTGTGAAAGACAACCCCAAAGATCCTAATTGGGTGAAGTTGTCACGCGAACAATTTGACCAGTTAGTCGGTGATTATTGGAATGCGATGGCTCAAAATATGAATGAGCTTGGTATCCTCGACCGTTGCGTGTTTGTGATTGATGAGTCTGTGGCAGATTCATACGAGAATATGGCTGCTTATGTGATGGCGATGAAGTCGCGTCCCTATTCAAAACATTTTAAAATTGGGCACA
>JAESSU010000223.1 GCA_016763955.1 Phycisphaeraceae bacterium
CCCCCGCCACGACGATAAAACACCTTCCGGAGCAAAGACACAACACACCGATTTTACAAATAAAAAACGCGCCGAATGGCATCGACGCGTTTTTTATACCAATCGTCAATGAACTTGCTTTGTGACTTGTGTATGTGGCAACTTGCCTTAGGCCTCCAAAGCATTTTCATCGCGGTCAAAACAGACCCAATGGGTCTTTTCTCTCTCTTAACGTGTCAGTCTTCCACCAGCACGGTATCTCTTGATTTATTTATCGCGATGCAATGCAAACACACACACCGTCGCAAACTGTCGCATAAACGGCAGGCGAAGTATTTCACGATCAAACGCATGAAGCCCACGTACCAGCGGCCAGCAGTTGGGAAAGGCATGCCAAATGCGACTGGTTAAATGAAAATATCGCTTTTGCATCCGATCAAACGGCTTAGCAAATTCGACAATATCTTTGTCATTAAGCGGCGTCTCATCATCAGTGTCTTCAAAGAATGAGTAAGGAACCATTTTCCGAAGGCGATACAACAACTGCGAATTGATCACCGGCTCGGCAAACACCGCACTGCCCCCGGGCTTAAGACGACTGTAAACCTGCTGTGCAAGACCTTCCATGGGGATGTGATGCAAGGCCGCATAACCAATGATGTGATCAAACTGCTGACCTTCAAAGGCCTGCATAAAATTGCTGGTGACTTGTGTGTTTAAACGATCCGCCACGCCATTAACACAAGCGCGCTGCTGAACCATTTTAATCGAGGCCCCGCTCACATCATAAGCATGCAAATTCGCACCGTTATGACAGCAAATGCTTGCATCAATGCCATTGCCTGCTGCAATTTCCATCACATTTTTATCACGCAATGGCGACAAAAGATGGTGATAAAATTCACGCGGATAGATTGTATTTGCTTTAGGTGCGGTATAACGCTGACGATCAAAGTCTGATAACGTCTCAATTCCCTGTGCCGCTTCTTGGGCGTAATGTGCATCAAAATGCTCTATTTCACGGGCTAAACGCTGATCTGCAACGACTTGGGACATAGGGCTCTCCATCTGGGAATTACTTTTCTAACGTCTGTATCGGTTGTATCGCCTTGGTGATTAACTCATCATTTGGCAAAACGCATATCAATCCGTGCATCTTAAATCACCGGAAACGGTATATTGGTGCAATCCACTAGAAGTATCTACTCATCTGAAAGGACGTAGATTTTGATGCGCCATATTGGTCTAATGATTATCGGCCTAAGTCTGACCCTTATTGGCTTAACTGCCTGTCAGTCTTCACACACCATCCAAGCTCCAAAAGGAATAAATGTGTCCTACGAGATTCTCCAAGATCGCCCTGACCGTCTTATGGTTGTGTTGCCCAATCGCATGATCTTAATTGCCCAAGAACTCCATGCTGCGCCGGTGGTCTCTGCACAAGTCTGGGTCAACACCGGTTCCATCTATGAACAAGAACACGTCGGAGCGGGCTTGTCTCACTTTCTTGAACATCTGCTTGCGGGCGGCAGCACCCAGTCCAACCCCGAATCTCTAAGCAATGAAAAGCTTGGGCGAATGGGAGCGCAGACCAATGCAGCAACCGGCTTGGACACTGTGCGTTACTACATTGATGCCACCAGTGATAACACCGCCCCCGTCATCGACCTGCTTTCTGACTGGATGCAAAATTCACTGATCACCCAGACTGAGTACGAGCGCGAACGACAAGTCATTCAACGTGAGTTCGAACATGGCATGGGCTCGCCTGACCGCATCTTCTGGAAGCTCACACAACAAGCTCGCTATACAAATCACCCCGCTCGTCATCCGACGATTGGTTATCTCGACGAGTTCCTCAAAATTTCCCGTAACGAAATCTATGACTTTTACAAACGAATGTACGTGCCTAACAACATGGTCTTTGTCGTCGCTGGCGATATCGACAAACAGCAGGTCATGGATCAACTCGTCAAACTCTGGGCGGATGTCCCTGCCAAACCGCTACCTGACAATCTAAGTTTCCCCATTGAGAAAAAGCTCACCAAGCCCCGCACCATCCAAGGCACTGCCGCCATCAAACGCTCGCGTCTGAGACTCGCATGGCCCGGCACACGTCTGGCAGGTGAACACGATTACGCACTGGACTTGCTAGGCATCATCATGGGACAAGGCGAATCCAGCAGACTCGTGCAAACCATTCGTGAAGACCAACAGCTGGTCACCAATATCTCTGCCTTTAATCTGAGCTTCAATTGGGGTGAAGGTTTCTTTGGCGTCAACTGTGAAATTGCCAACGCCCAAGATGCAGATGCCGTGAGCAAAGTCAAAGCAGCCATCCTCGCCCAAGTCGCAAAAATGCTTGAAACTGGCATCACTGATGATGAACCCGCCCGTGCTAAACGGCAGACCACCGCTCACGTTGCTTATAATGGCCAAAGCGCTCACGCACTCGCTAACTCACTCGCAAGCAACATTTGTGGCATGTCCGATCCAGACTATGACAAGCACTACGCCCAAGCCATCAAGTCCATCACCAAAGAACAAGTTCACACAGCAGCTAAAGCAATCCTCGTAAACGACCGGCTCATCGAAGTCTTGCTCAGCCCTGAAAAAGATCAGCCCGCAACAGACGTACTCACACGCAATGATCTCAATACAGACAATTTGTTACTCACCGAAAAAATCGATCTGGACAACAGTCAACGCCTAAATAAAGTTCGTCAGCAACTCGCTAGCACCCGTCAGCAAGTCGCCCCCATCACCGTCGATCCCATCGAAGTAATCACACTCGACAATGGCCTGCGAGTCCTGATCCAAAAAAGTAATCTCGTCCCCGCAGTCTCAATTCAGATGTACAGCCTCGGCGGACTGCTTGCTGATGAGCCGGGCAAACAAGGTCTTAGCAATGCCATCGATAGCATGCTAAGCAAAGGCACAAAAACGCGATCTGCCCAACAAATCGCCCAGCAACTTGAAGACATCGGCGCATCACTGGGCAGTAGCTGCGGCAACAACACCAGCTATATCCGAGCAATGTGCCTAAGTGATGACTTGCCCACCGTGTTAAATCTTTTTGCAGATGTTGCCTTAAACCCAACCTTCCCCCAATCCCAATGGGACAAGCTCAAACCCCGCTTACTTGCCATGATTGATCGGCAAAGTGACAGTTGGCAAGGTCAGCTCCAACTCAAATTCCGCAAAACCTACTTCGGTAAAAATCACCCCTGGGCCAGCACCACCGCAGGCAATAAAGAAACCGTCGAAACATTAACCGTTAAACAAATGCGCGACGGTCACGCCCAACGGCTCAGCGCGTCAAACTCCGTGCTAGCAGTATTTGGTGATGTGGATGTAGCTGATGTCAAAAAAATGGCGACTAAGCTTTTTAGTCCCATGCCCGCCCAATCACAAAAACCATGGGTCATCCCCCAAACCTCGCAACCTAAAACGGGCGTGTATGTCTATGAATCCAAACAGCCTTTAGCTGCTGTGCAAATCGGACTTGGCCCTGGTGTCACCCGTGATGATCCGGACTTCCCACGCATTGCTGTGCTTAGCCGCCTCATTAGTGACTTCCCCTCCGGCTGGCTTGAAGCACAACTCCGGGGCAAAGGACCGGGGCTTGCCTATGCAGTTTGGGCCTATCAGGTCTCAGGCATGATGCCCGGTTATATTGCGGTGGGTTTTAACACACAAGCGACCACTGCCCAGCAAGCCCTTGATCGAACCTCTGAAATACTTAAGCAAGCAAGAGAACAACCCATCTCACAAAAAGATGTGGATCGCGCCCGCGCGTCAGTCCTCACCAATGAAGTCATGGGCAAAGAATCCAACTCCGACCGTGCTGCACAGGCAGCCTTAAACCTGCTCTATGGCGTGGGACTTCATGACTCCGAAAAATTCATAGTAGCCGTCAAAGCAATGGACGCAACCACTTTGCAACAAACCGCAAACAAATACCTGCAAAACCCCGTGGTCGTCGTCGTCAGCAATGAGCCCGCTGATTTGAAGTTTGAATAACCTCCGCCCCCGGAAAGCTCCGAAAAGCTCCCCGCAACTCCTCATACAACAAACATTCTTTAAAAAAACCGCGTCTAGTCCACGCGGTTTTTTTTATTTATGGCAACACGCAGACAAGTTCTTAAAAAAATGTGACAATATCAGCAATCCGCAGGAACCCTCACAAGTTTCGTGCGTCTGATGTAATAACACTCCTTTTTAAAAACGCACCTATTAGATAAGGTTAATGACATGACACGATGGATATTGCTCATAGCTATGGCACTTATGCTTCCAATTTGCGTTTTGACGGCCATAGCGCAGCAGCCTGAGCCGGCCACGCTTAAGTCCGCTGACAAGCTCTATGCGGACAAAAATTATGCCCAAGCTGCGGTGGCGTATGGACAGCTCATTGAGCCCTATCCTGAGCATGCCTCCCGACGACAGATGCTCTGTTATTTAAGACTCCGGAATTTTGATGCTGCAATCAAAAACGCTCAAGACAATGCAGATCGACTCAAAGGGAAACCCCAAGAAGCCCTAGCACGCCAACAACTTGGCAACCTCTACATGCTCATCCCACACTGGGGAACCCGAGCAGGCGGCAAGTTTCATCGAGCCAAACACATGCAAGGCATACGTCTGCAATCTCAACGACATGACAAAAAATTAGCCCTCGAACAACTCCAACTCGCCCGTGATCTTTTTGAAAAATGGGATGGACAAACCAACCTCAAAGGCTGGCGTGAAAAACGAATCAAAAATCTTTTTGATCTGGCATCAGCCGTTGCGGCCTACGGCATCTTCGAAAATCAACCCCACTTTTGGCACTGGTATTGGGCGCAACGTGATGACACTTTGGCAAACACCGCAGGTGAAGCAGACTTCGACGAAAACCAAAACTATCGGCAATATCACAACAAACGCCCCATCGGTCTACGGGTCAATGATGACGATACCCCCATCTTCCCAAAACTTCCGGGGGCATGGAATGCAACACTGCCCGATGACGAAAAAGCACTTTTTTTGCTCTCTGAAATCCGCACACTCGATGACACGCAAGATAAAAAATTCATCAACCTAAGTCTCTACCGCCAGGCCATGCTTGCTCGCGCCCGCTTTGGCATGGATCGCATGAACACCTACAGCAACATGGTTCGCGAAAATGGCAAGCAGCCTCTCAAAGAACAAATCAATGCAATTCACGCATGGGAGTTAGCAGACAATCAGGTTATCGTCCTTGCTGGCGGACGCATGCGTAAGGTCTCACTACCGCATCACTGGGACATCATCGGCTTACTGAATCAAACACAAGGTGATCAACTTGCCAATGCACTTTATGCAAAAAGTCTCTATCACCAAACCCGCAAGCAATACGGTAAAGCACTACTGGGGTATGACGAACTTTTAGAGCAATACAAAAAATCAAAATGGACCTCAGCAGCAACGAATCACAAAAGCATCATCAACAAACCTCAAGTCCAAGCAAGCGTCCAAGGCATGCAACTCGCAGGAACCTTTGCACAACTTAATGTCAGCCATCGCAATGCAAATCACCTTTGGTTTGTCGCTCGCAAATTTGATTTACCCGGCTTCCTCCAAGCCCTGCGACACATGAACTATGACCACAAAAAAACCAATGCAGTCAATCCATGGATGCTCCAGCAATGGGATCAACTCTTATCTCAGGGCATTCATCAACAACCGCACATCAGACAATTACTAACGCAATTTTTAGATGATCAAATCACACAATGGGATCAGGCGGTTACCCTCGGCGAAGATCACCGCGTAGCCAAAGCAACCGTCCCCACACCCTTGGATGCCAATGGCACCTATCTTGTTTTTGCGTTGACCCGCAAGCCCAATGACAAGCTGCTCATGACAGGTCATAAAGCCTTAAATATAAGCAATAGCCGTTTAGTCATGCTCATTAGTGATGTGGCTATCGTGGAGAAAAAAACCACGCAAGGCAATTTGTATTTCATCACCGACGCTCGCAATGGCAAGCCGCTAAACAAAGCCAAAATCTCCATCATGGAGACATGGAACATTTGGAACCGCAAAACAAAAAAGAGTGATTACTTCAAAGTTTTTCACGATCTGACCACAGACAAAAACGGCCTTGCTCAGTTTGCAGGCAAACGCAATCAAGGCAGCCAACTGCATGTCATGGTTCAACAAGATGACCGCTTTGCTACAAACGATATGGACTATTGGAATCCCTATCGTCACAACCAATCGCGACAACGGGCTAAGATTTTTTGCCTCACCGACCGACCTGTTTACCGCCCGGGACAAACGGTGAAATTCAAAGCATGGGTGCGTGCTTGGGATAATGGCCAATGGATCACACCACCCCAACATGTCCTGCGTTTTAACATCTATGACCCGCGTGGGAACAAAGTCAAAACGCTAACGTCAACAACAGACGACTTTGGCGGCATCAGCGATGAATTGCAACTCGGTGAGGAAGCATCACTGGGGGCATATCGCCTGCAATTTAATGGCAACTATCAAGTCTCCAGTGGTAGCCGATTCAGAGTAGAAGAATACAAAAAACCTGAATTTGAGGTCACCGTCAAAACCTCACAGCAACAAATCAAACTCGGCCAAACACTCAAAGCAGACATCAAAGCAAAGTACTACTTCGGCCAACCCGTCACCCACGGGCAAGTGAGCTACAAAGTCTATCGCGAAACCTACAAACACCAACAAATCACCCCCGGTCAATGGGACTGGCTCTACGGCAGCGGCTATGGCTTAAGCTGGTACGAATCACCATGGTTTAATTGGTGGGGACGCGGCTGTATCGTCGCACCGAACTGGTGGTATGGTTGGTATCCCTACTGGAATCAACCTGCTGTCCGCGAACTGGTGACCGAAGGTAAAGGCCAGCTCGATAGTGAAGGTAAATTCACTCTTAGCATCAACACGGCAAATGCACTTAAACAACATGGCGACCAAGACCACCGTTACGTTATCAAAGCCGAGGTCCGCGATGAATCAAGACGAACCATTAGCGGCAGTGGCAGTGTCATCGCAACCCGCCAAGCCTTCTTTGCAACCGTTGAGCCCACACGCGGCTACTTCCGTCCCGGTGAACAAATCGACCTAAAAATCATCTGCCAAAATCCCGACGGCTCACCCGTGCAAACCCAAGGCCAATTGGTCATCTCACAAGTCCAATGGACCGGTCCGCACAACCAAACCATCAACGAAGTCCAACTCGACCGCCAAGTTATCTCAACAGATAATCAAGGTCGCGCAACCGTCCAATACCGTTATGAAAACAGCGGTCAACTCAAATTCCAATTCATCACGCCCGATAGCTGGGGACAGCAAGTCGAAGGTTTTGCACTGGTCTGGGTCGCAGGCACAAATTTCACCGGCAAGCTTCACCGCTTTAACGACCTAGAACTGATCACCGACAAACGAACCTACCAGCCGGGCCAAACCGCACATGTCATGATCAACACAAAACAGGCTAACAGTTACGTCCTGCTTGCAACCGATGCCTCGCAAGGCCTGTTGCGAAAGTGGCAACTCGTTCACGTCCCGGGAAAATCGGTGATTATCGACTTACCCGTTGAAGGCAAACATCGTCCCAACTTCTTTATTGAAGCAGTCACCGTCAGCAATGCACACATGCATCAGCAGATGGCGCAAATTTGTGTCCCGCCTACAAAAAGCATCCTTAACATTACCGTCCAAACCGACAAGCCGACCTATCAACCCGGCGAGACTGCAACCGTCAATATCACCGCAGTGGATCACAAAGGCAAACCTGCTATCGCGCAAATCGCGCTGTCTGCATTTGACCAATCACTGTTATACATCAGCAAACAAACCTCCGGGAGCATGGCGAGCTTCTATCACGGCCAACTCAATCGCCACCGCTTAAACAGTCAAACCAATCTACTGCGTCAGTTCGCCTATCACGGCAATCTCAATGAGCCGTCCAACATTTTCTATCAACTACCCGATGGCTGGCAAGGCCGATGGGGGCCAGACATTTCCGACTGGCGCATCGTCGATAAGTTGAACCTTCGCGATCTGGGAATGGACTTCCGTAATGAAGGCGAAATAAGGTTAGGCAGTCGTATGCCAGGAGCAATGGCAGCACCCATGATGGTGCAAAAATCCATTGGGCGCAGCAAAAACAAAATGGAAATGACTGATTCAAGCATAGCCAGTGCAGAGGAATCAAAAGCAGATCAAGATGCTGGCGGAGGATCACAAACCAGCAGTGATAAACCCGTGAACATGCGGGAAAACTTTGCAGACAGCGCACTGTGGATCAGTTCACTCACCACCAACGCAGAGGGTAAAGCAACCGCCACCTTCACCGTGCCTGACAATCTCACCACATGGCAAATCGGTTCATGGGCCATGACCAAAGACACACAAGTCGGCCAAAATACTGCCACAGCAACCGCGACCAAAGACCTACTGGTTCGACTGCAAACACCGCGTTTTATGGTGCAACGTGATGAATTATTGATCACAGCAAACGTGCACAATTATCTGGATCATGCAGTCACGGTCATGGTAAACCTTGAGATTCCAGATGAGCTATTGGTCTTCATGGATCGCACCGCAACACAGCAGCAAGTAACACTTCTTGCCAGCGGACAAGCCACCATTAACTGGCAGGTCAAAGCCATGAACCAAGGCCTTGCACGCATTGCTGTCGCCGCCAAGAGTCCGAACGCATCTGATGCCATGGCAATGACGATTCCTGTTCTTGTTCATGGATCAATGCAGCAAATTGCGCAAACTGCCATCATGCAAACCGACGAGTTAGATAAGACACTCACCATTGAACTAAACTTACCACAACAAATTCAGCCCCAGCAAACCGAATTGCGTGTCCAATTCTCACCCACACTCATTGGCACGATGCTCGACGCGCTGCCTTATCTACTGGACTATCCCTACGGCTGCACCGAACAAACCGTCAGCCGCTTTGTCCCTGCATTACAAGTTCGCAAAACACTGCGTGACATGGGACTGAGCCTAAAGGA
>JAESSU010000224.1 GCA_016763955.1 Phycisphaeraceae bacterium
ATCCCGATGAACTGATTTCCACCGAGATCGCCACCGGGTTAGCAAGGCCCTTTGTGACAAGGCGAAAGGCTGACCTACGCCAACGCATGCACATGCACATGCGTGTGGTATTATAATATTGTTGGAATTTAAGGGATGATCAATGGAAACGTTACGGCAGTTACTGGATAAAAAAGGCCATGAAGTTTGGTCTATTCATCAGGATGATTCGGTATTTGATGCCATTAAGAAAATGGCGGATAAAAGCATTGGGGCATTGGTTGTATTGGTGGACGATCAAATCGTTGGCATTATTACGGAGCGGCATTATGCACGACATGTCATTCTGGAAGGTAAAACATCGCCTAAAACACCAGTGCGAGATATTATGACTACCCCCGTTGTCTGCACGCAAACCGACAAGACAATCCCAGAATGCATAGCAGTTATGTCCGAAAAGCGAATACGTCATCTTCCAGTGGTTGACCAAAAGCAGTTGGTTGGATTGGTCTCGATTGGCGATCTGATCAAGAGCACTATTGCTGATCAAGAGTTCACGATCGAACAGCTTGTACACTACATCCAAGGGTAACCAAGGAACGATGAATTTTCCGCCGATATCCTAGCTGCAAGTTGTGCTGGGCAGCTGGTGCTGGCCGTTCCAAATCGTACAATCTCAAACTACCAACGCCCGCTGTTGGCCGGTAAGCGACATACAATGGAGTTATTACTTCAATTTCAAATATTTTGTTTCAGTGTGCGGCTGTGGTTCAGGCAGCGATTCTTGTAAGTAGCACATCACTTGTTCTGAGGTTGCTCTATAGGAAGTGAGTTTACCCCCGAAGATCGATAGTAAACGCGGCTTGGTTTTGCGATCTCGTAAATATATTGTCTCTCTTGAACGCTGGTTTGCAGCGTCTGATCCGCTGGGCAATACGCGCAAACCCGAAAACTGGTGTTTTATTACTGACTGTTGTTTGTTGTATGTTGGGAAATGATGACTAAATGCTCTCTGCAAGTATTCAACTTCCTTATCAAGTGGTGTGGTATCGCCAGGATCTTTTGTAAACAGGCTTTCTGTTGTGCCAATCATGGTGTCACCATACCAAGGCATGACAAATACCGGCCTTTTATCATCAGGACTTTCTAGATAGAAAATTACCTCACCAAGACGTAATGGAAGAACAATATGCGCACCCTGCACAAGATCAATGTCCAACGTCTTTTGTTTGGGTTGGACTTGATCAAGTACCTTAGCTACCCACGGGCCTGCCGCATTAATAATGGTTGTACTGGTTATTATTTTATCTTGCTGCCCAGCTGTTCTACACGTAATGGTGCTGTAATTATCTTGTAATTGAATCGCAGATACTTTTGTATTAAGCATTAGCTCAGCACCATACGCTTGTGCAGAACTCATCACTGCTTGTGTTAATAAACGATCATCTGTTTGTGCTTCATAATATTGATAGACGGCTTGTAAATTATTTACATTCAGATTATGTAGATCGCACCATTTACTTTTAGGTATTTTTTTAAAGCGTGCGTCACTGGCTAAATTACCTAGCAGTGCATACATAGATAATCCCGCACGGATCATCCAGGGTGATCTTTTTGAATCTTTATAGACGGGGATATAAACCGGTTTTAGTTTGACAAGATGAGGTGCGTTTTCAAGTAAGTAACTACGCTCTAACAAACATTCTCGCACTAAAGAAAAGTTGAATTGTTCTAGATAGCGCAAGCCCCCATGAATGAGTTTACTTGAGCGTGAAGATGTTCCTTGCGCTAGCTCATCGTATTGCTCGATTAATATGGTTTTATAGCCGCGTATGGATGCAGCTTGTGCGACACCGACTCCGTGTATACCGCCGCCAATGATAGCCACATCGTGATCTGCCATTATTGAAACTGTTTTGCGTTGGCAAGCTTTACTATGTCGCCTGTTTCTATCAGTGGGATTCCCTGAGTTAGTAACTCACTTGCTAATACTGGATCACGAACGTCGTATAGCACCCACAGCCAGGGGCCAGGCCATAAACTGGAAGATTGGTTGATTTTGTTAATATTACAAAACAGGTAGTCTGGTTGTAACTGTTGGGCTTGTTGCTGATGTGCCTGATTATATTCTTTCACCGCCCAACCCAAAGAATATTGCGTGTTAGTTTTCAGATATGAAATCACCTCAGCCACAAATGAAATTATCACTACCTTAAAGCTCGCTTGCTTTAACACCTTAAGCACCGCATCAACTACGGTGTTTAGCCCGAAAGTTTCAATGCTTTGTGTTTTTATTTCCACAAATAAAGTGACATCCGAATGATTATTTAATTTTTTAACCACTGTGTCTAATGTGGGTATGTATAATAGTTCTGGCTTATTTATATCTTGTACCAAATCATTAGCTAAATAAGTGCAGATCTCTTCGGCGGTTAACTCGCCTATGTTTTTATTGATGCCCGTTGTTCTCAATAAATTATCATCGTGTATGACAATCGGCACATGATCTTTAGAGAGCTGTATATCGATCTCAACATAAGACAGCCCCAAGTCTAATGCTGATTGAATCGCCATCATGGTATTTTCAGGATAACTTGTCATGTCTCCACGATGCGCGATTAACCGGTTCTTCAATTTACTAGCCTCTGTAGTTCAGTGATAAATTTTTTATAACGGTGCTTAATCGCATGGTTTTTATTCGCACTAATACTTTTAGCCCTGAGGAAATTCCAGTTTGGTTTATCCATGGCTAGCCAAGCAGCTCCTCGCGATGTGGTTTCTTGATAGTTGGAAACGATAATAGGGATAGAACATAAATCTGCTAAACGCTGGCATAGTTGCTTATCCAGTGTTAATCCACCTGAAGCGATAAGCAGCTCAGAATGAATGCCAGATTTTTGCATTTCTTCAAGATTATTAGTAATTAGGAAAATTATACTTTCCATGAGCGCGGCTTTTCGTTGCTTATGATTGTAATTCAAATAGTTTTTTTGTTTATCCAGGAATTCAGGTGCAATATTACTTTTCCACCAAGGTGAACCTAATCCACCCACTGTATTGATAAAAATAGGGACATCTAATTCTTCATGCCAGGATTGTTCAACAATACCATCCATATCCCAGTGTTCTTTTGCCCAGGTTAACGCCGCACCTGCGCCATTGATTGTGCCTTCTACGGCGTATTGCTGTTCTGTGTTCGAGCTATAGCTAACACTATTTAATAATTTGGAATCATTAGATTGTGGCTGATGACACGGTGCCATTACAAATCCACCGGTGCCTATATTTACAAAAGTTGTATTGGGCTCTAGTTTTCCATAACCATACATCGCACTGTTTTGATCTCCATTCACCAATACTAACGGATAATCGAACCCATTTAATCTTCCATAACAATATGAGTTTGGAACTGGTTTGGGCAGTAAGCTCGCATCTATAGCGAATGACTTTAGTAAAGCATCATCCCAGGTCTGAGTATGTAAATTCCATAACAAGGTACGGTGGGCATTAGAATAATCTACTAAAGCAGGATTATTTTCTAATAAATTAAATATTAAGAATGCGGCGAGTGGGCCAAGTAGCAGTGTGTTTTGTTGGTGAGCACACTGAACCTTCTCATCATTCTGGAGCAGCCATTGTAATTTTGATGCGCCATAATGGGGTGTTATATGTAAGCCTGTTTTATATTTAATTTGTTCATTGCTAAGGTTTAATTCACCCAGCTGTTTTTGAGCACGTGTATCTAACCAGCTTAAGGCAGGACTTAAGGCCTCACCATTTTTTGAGTTCCAAGCGATGACGGTAGAACGTTGCGTCGTCAGTGCGACCGCGACATTGCTTAATTG
>JAESSU010000225.1 GCA_016763955.1 Phycisphaeraceae bacterium
GTCGGCCTCGCAGTGGCACGTATTTGAAGCCTGAAGGGCATCGTCGCCTGAATAATCAATCGTTGATGCTCGTCACGATGGGTTTTGAAAGTGAGCTTGCTAGGCGGTTTGTGTCGCTAGGGATTCAAGAAGCTCGCAAGCGTGGCTGGGAGCCTCATGTGGTTCAGATGGAGCGCATGAAGGATCGCGTCTTGATTCAAGCTTTAAATAGTGGTGAGCTAGCCTTGATTTTGTCCGCACCTGATGCATTGACGCCTGAGATTGTCCAAGCACTTCAAGATGCCAAAGGGCGTGCCGTGTTAGTGGGTAATCGGCTTGATGCGATGGGGATTTCATCCATTGTGGCTGATGATGCGCAGGGCGTTCGTTTGGCGATGAAGCATTTACAGTCCTGCGGTCATGAACATATTGGTGTTCTTAGTAGCAACTGGGGCTATGCGATTGATCAAATACAGATTGCCACATGGAAATCCTGTATGAGTGGGGTTTCGTTTTGCGAAGAGGATTATGTTCTGAGTGTGGAACCGTCACGTTTTGATAGTCCGTTGGAACAAGCATATCTCAAAATGCGTCAATGGCTCAAGCATCGTCCCCCTCAGATTACTGCGATGTTATGCCTGATTGATCAATCGCTGCCTGCTGTGATTCGTGCGATTATCGATGAAGGATTACAAGTTCCCGGCGACATATCACTGGTGAGCTTTGGTAATACAGCAGTGTCTCGTTATGCCAATCCAGCGGTAACCAGTGTTGATCCGCATCTGGCTTTGCATGTCCAAAAAGGGGTTGCTTTGATTAACAACGCACTTTCTGCGAATCAAGATGAATCGGTGCAAGGGCAATTGATTCAGATTGATCCGGAACTGGTCGTACGTGACAGCGTGAGTCAGGCCTCTTTGTGTCGATGAATTTCGCCTACCTGCTCATGTAGAACGGTGTTGATACAAGCGAGGTCTTTGAATAACTCGCCCTTGGAGTCCAGTTTCTTTAAATTAGGGAATTTTGGCACAAAATCATTGATATTTTGCTGAGCGATCTTCTAAAAACCCGAGCTTTGCTGCTCCATGCGCGCAGCGATCGCGCGGGCCTTACGATCGCAGTGATTGTCTTTAGTGTCTCGCTGTCTTTGATACTTCTAAAGGTCGTGCGGGATTCGATTATCACACCTGATCCAGATGAAAGTGCTTGATCTTTTTGTACAGTGTGGTGCGGTTGATGTTTAGTTGCTTAGAGGTTTCCTGCCGGTTCCAGTCGTTGGCTTTAAGGGCAGCTTCAATGATCTGACGTTCAGGGTCTTCTAATGCTTGCTGCAAGGGCATGGGGGTCCAGCCATTTTCTAAGGCACGGATGCAACAAGTTGCCGATGAGTCGGAGGCTGCGGTGTGTCGCCTCGTGGCAGCTGCGGCTTCGTCGGCTAACTCTGCAATGGTTTGGGGCAAGTCATCAATATCAATCACCGGACGGCGACTTAAAACCACCGCGCGTTCCATGGCATTTTCCAATTCACGGACATTGCCCGGCCAACTGTGTTTCTGCAAGGCTCGGTTGGCATCGGCGGTGAGACTGGTGATGGTCTTGTTCATTTCCTTGCAGAACTTGCCTAGGAAATGTTCAGCAAGCAAGGTGATGTCGCCGCTGCGGTCGCGTAGGGGGGGCAGCTCGATGCACACCACATTGATGCGGTAATACAAATCTTCACGGAAGTTCCCCTCGTCAACGAGCGGTTTAAGCGGTTGGTTGGTGGCTAAAACAAACCGCACGTCTACATCCACTGTCTCGTTGGAGCCTAAGGGTTCAAACTGACGTTCTTGAAGGACGCGAAGTAGTTTGAGTTGCAAAGCGGGGGTTGCTGAATTGATTTCGTCAATGAAAAGTGTTTCGCCGTTCGCAGAGAGAATTTTACCGGGCTTGTTAAAATCTGCGCCGGTGAAGGCTCCTTTGACATGGCCAAAGAGTTCGGATTCAAGTAGAGATTCGGGGATCGAGCCACAAGAAAAAGTGACGAAGGGGCCAGCATGTCGTTGGGATTGTTGATGAATTGCGCGTGCTGCTAAGGATTTGCCAGTGCCTGAGTCGCCGTCGATGAGGACGGTGGTTTTGCTGGGGGCAACGGCTTGAACTAAGTCGTAGACACGTTGCATGCGGAAGTCTGTTCCGATGATATTGCCCATGCCATAGCGTTGGGCGAGTTGGTCTCGGAGTGATTTGTTTTCTGCAAGCAGGACATGGTGCTGCAATGCTTTGTCGATACTGATGCGTAATTCTGAATCGATGATGGGCTTGGTGAGATAGTCTACTGCACCGAGTTTGATGGAATCGACTGCGGTTTGAATTTTTGCATAGCCGGTGATGACGATAACGGATAGATCGGGGTAGAGCTTGCGGATTTTTTTGAGTAGTTGGATGCCATCACATCGGGGCATGTTCATGTCGGTGATGACTAGGCCATAGTGTTGGTCTTGGCCGTGTTCGAGTAATTCTAGAGCTTCGATCCCATCACTGGCAATGCTTGAAGCGATGCCGTCTGTTTTGAGGAATTGCGCAAGACTTTCTGCGATGATTGAATCGTCATCGACAATCAGTGCTTTGGGTTTGACAGATTTGGGTTGACTCACTGGTCAAACTCCTTGAGCTTAGCAACGGGGAATCGAACGGTTATTTCTGCACCGTGATAGTCTGAGGGTTCGTCGGGCAGGCCGACGCACATATGACCGTCAAGACGTTCGACGATTTCGCGGGTGAGTGAAAGGCCTAGGCCATAGCCTGAGTCTTTGGTGGTGATGCCGTAACGGATCGTCCCGTTGGCATCGAGTAGGGTCGGGTCGAACCCTGGGCCGTTGTCCACAATGCGTAGGATGATCGAGCCATGATTGAGTTCGCCGTAGACTTTGATTGTCCCGTGAGCACGTCCTGGCCGATTGATTGTATCGGTGTTGATTGCTTCGATACTGTTGCGAACGGCATTGGCAATAATGGGATAGATCGGGCCTGCTGGGAGTGATTTGATGTTGTCGTTGAGTTGGGCATGGATGTCGATATGACGCAATCGTGCAGCAGGGGTGAGCAGGCGGATGGCATGTTCAATGGTTTGCTCAAGTGTTTTGGCTTGTGCGTGGAGTCTGTCGGGTGTGTGGGCTCGGGTCATCCATCGGCGGATAAGCAGGGCCATCTGTTGCATTGCCGTGGATGCGATTTCCAGCCGGTGTTGCACGTCATCATCGTTAAGGTGCTCAGCGTCGGTTTTTAGTGTGTTGATAGCCAAGCCGACATTGCGCAATGAGCCATCAAGGAGATTGGCAAGCTCGTGTGCAAGACGTGCGGGTGCTTCGTCGGAGTCCGGCAGGACAGGCGCACTGGGCGTTTGCTCTGCGGAGGATTCATCCAACGGGTAGTTGGTGAGTTTCAGATTGTGGTTTTCATACGACATCTTCATGTTTGATATCGTCTTAGTTGAAGGTTGGATTAAGGTTGATGTTGTGTCTAGTCAACATGGCGATAGGGTTGTAGGGCTTGGGACGACTGTGGGAGACGATGGTTGTGTTTTATGCCTATTGGATATGATGTTGACCGTGACAAAAACGTTTTGGAGGCCAAAACAAGTTGTCTTAGTCACAAATAACAGGATAAGTTCATTGATGCAATGGGAGACGAGATACACTTTAGAGCCTAATTCGGTTAAGCTAAACAGTTGAATCAAAGCGATTAACCGACAACCAATATTAACCAGACCGCTGACTCTTACGACAAAAAACTATGGCAGAAGACTTTTATAAGCAATGGTTAGGGATTAATGCCAGCACGCATGAGCCGGACATGCCACCGGATCATTACACATTATTGGGATTGCCACATTTTTGCCATCATCCCGAAGCTGTGGAAATCTCCGCTAAGCAACGACTCGAGAACCTCGACAAGTTTGCCATGTTGCCCGACCGCAAAAAACGTGAAGCAGCAACGCGGATCATGAACGAAGTGGCCACTGCTCGTGTTGCATTAAGTGATCCCAAAAACTTTCAGCGATACGACCAATTGCTTAGTCAAAAGCTCGGGATCAAAGTTCCAGACAAAGAAGTCCCCCCGCCGTCGAACTTGCTTCCATTGTTGCAAGATCAACAAGCGTACGAATTGGACCTTGGAGATGATGTGTCCGACGCACCGGGTATTAAACCACTTGACGCATCACTCGCTGAGATGGACGGCCCGGAGATTCACGCAGAAGCTGACTTTAACGCAACGCGCACGGTTAACTCAAACCCGATCCCATTTACAGCCATCATCCTTTCGCTCTCCGTGCTATTCCTACTGATCCTAGGCATTGTCATCGGTGCAGTGATGCTCCTAAGTGACGATGAGTCGGATGCCAAGACACAGTTTAAAACCACAGTCATTAATCCTAAGCCCGCAGATGATTCTGTAGAGCTTTTGCCAGTTGAGTCAGTACGATCCAACATGCCGCAAAAATCTGAAGATCGAAAACTCGGCAAGCCCGATGTCAGTGATGACTACGACCGCCTGACCCTAGGTAATAGCTACCGCGTCCGAGCTACAGCAGGCAGAGGGGCCAAAATTGAAAACAAAAAACTGGCAATGACCATCGGCGGCAATGATAACGGTGAAACCCGTGTCGAATACACGCCCATGCAAGCTGACGTGCCCATTAAACAGGTCAATTTCAATCTCACACTTGATAGCAAGTCCACATTTGTGTTCGCTTTAGCCAACGGCCGTATCCGTCTCACACTGAAGTTTACCGGCAGCCAACTCACTGTCGCAGCTCGCCCCGGCGGCCCCGCTACCGTTCAAACACAATATCCCACGATCACGACCGATGGTAAAAATATCAATATCCGTGCCCGCCGAACACCCGATAGCATCCTCTGGTACATCAACGAGTTACCCGTCGCCATTAGTCCGGCTATCGACCCACGCGAAACAGCCACGGCCACGTTTAGTTTGCTAGGAACACCAGGCAGTAAAGCCTTTTTGGATAACACTCAAGTCTGGTATCCCCAGTAACTTTGTCCCGGATCATCTAAGACACGAAACGAAAAATTGTCACTGTGAACGGCCTGTTTGCGAATCCTTTATTTTGGCCTAATCTCCCGGACAACTGGCAACCCCAGCAGGAGACCGTCGATGTCTTTGCGATCCATCTCCAGCATCCGCCGCTATCACCCCAAGTTGCCCTAGAGCACCTTAGTGATCATGAGCAGAGGCAAGTCTCGCGTTTTAAAAGTTCAGTTAAACAAAGGGAATTCACGCTCACCCGAGCGATGCTGCGTCTTATTCTTGCTTCGGTGACACATGCAAATCCCTTGGCTTTACGTTTTGAACGTACTGCTTTGGGCAAGCCTTTCTTACCCCAGACGCCGGTTCATTTTAATGTCAGTCATTCAAAGGATATTGCCCTAATTGCAATCTGCCCGGACTTGGTGTTAGGGGTCGATATTGAACAGGTGCAGCCGCGCAATAGCTTTTTAAAATTAGCCCAACGTTTCTTTGCGCCAGCAGAATTTCAAGCCATCAGCCAACTCCCACAGCCTTTGCAACTCACTGCATTTTATAGCACATGGACGCGCAAAGAAGCCTTTGTCAAAGCCACGGCCAAAGGCATTGCGTTAGGACTTGACCGGTTTGAAGTTAACGTAGACCCTAGTCAGCCTGCTTGTTTTCTTAAGCTCCCTCCAGAAATCAAAACCGCATGGAGTCTCCACGATCTGACCCCCGCGCCTGCTCCGGGCTACACCGCAAGTCTATGCGTCGAAGCATCTATGCCGGACATCAATTGCCGGCAAATCAGTCATCCGCAACAGCTTCCTTCGTCCTAACATCCTTTCACGATTAAAACGGGTGCGTGACTGACATCGCCAACACAAGCGTTATAAAGTCTTATGAACCGTTCGACGCGTACAAAATAGAGGGATGCGTCTAAGAAGCTTATTCACTGTCTAATCTTTATACCGTCTATAACGCCTGCCGACTGCTATTCATCACAGAAACGGGTGAAGCCGCTTATTTGCCTGTGTGAATCATTCGATCTGACCCACAAGGATGGGCTTATTGACATGATTACACACAAACTCCAAACATTTATCAAGCACCCAGTTAAAGCGGTGCAGCATCGTCTGCAAGTGGGCGCGATCGATGCTCAACGCCTTTTGCAAGTGCGAGGCAAACGAATCTGTGATGACCCCATTTTCGTGCTAGGCAACCAAAAGTCCGGCACCACCATCATGGCTGCGCTCCTAGGCAAAGCAACCCGTCGCCAAACCACATTAGACTTGGTTTATTTCAATAACAATCATGCAGCAGACTATTACGAGGTCTATGCAAAAACGATGAGCTTCCGCAAGTTCTTGGAAACCAATTGTCTCGAATTTTCCAACCCAATTATCAAAGAACCAAATCTCGCACATTATTACGCAGAACTAACCAAGTATTTCCCGCTAGGCAAGTTCATCATGATCGTGCGCGATCCACGCGATAATATCCGCTCGATTCTTAATCGTTTTAAACTGCCGGGCAATCTCACCGATATGACCGACGAACAGCGTAAACTGCTCATTGGCCCTTGGCCTATGGTTTTTGATGGATCATGGTGCGGCCTTAAAGGCAACAACTACATCGAAATGCTCGCGTCACGTTGGGTGTTGTTCGTTGAAACCTATCTGGCTCATCAGCGTGAAATGCTCCTCTGCCGATATGAAGATTTTCTTGATGACAAGCTCGGTGAAATTCATCAAATCTGTCAAGACCTAGACATCACCGTCAATACAGACATTCGCGATCAAGTTGACGTACAGTACCAACCCAAAGGCCAACGCAATGTCGATTGGCTTGAGTTTTTTGGTCAGGAAAATCTCGACCGCATCAATACCATCTGTAAACCTGCGATGGACAAAATGGGTTATCAAGTCGATCAGCACGGCATCAATAATGACGTTCACCCACGCATTGCTGCAAAAATGAATCAAGCGATATAACGCAATTCCGAATCAAACCCCAACCGTATCAGAACTCAAGTCTGCGGATTAAGCATTGAGAATCTGTAGGCTTGTGATGTCGATTCGCTGAATCTTATTTATCTGCAAGGTTACGAATTCGCTGGCAGCATGACTGCCTGTGACGAAAACATGCCAAAGAGATACAGCAACCCGATCACAATCAAGATCGATACGGCTCCTAAAAAGACCGGTGATGTAAACCAGCGATGAACCACGCCCGGAACCAAGGGGCGATGGGTAAACTGATCTGCCTGCTGACGTGTCAATCGCATGCACGCATTGATCGCCCAACCTGCACCTTCAAGCATGCAACTCAAATCCCGTTTAACGAGTTTGATCAATGCCACAATGGCTACGGGAATCATCACAGCTACTAACGCAGCAAGGAGTCCGCCAAGTATTTTAAAGATGCCATTGGTCATGAAAATTTGAGCGATATACGCAGCAGCTGACCCTAACGCTGCAATGGCCAAACTCCCTGCTGCTAAAACCCCCCCAGCCATCATTCCGCCCCCGCCCCCGGAAGTGCCGACCCCGGAGTTCCCGCCTCCGGAACCACTGCCAGCATTTTGAACCGCAGTGGATGTGGTGTCCGTTGCTTGGTCTAAGTTTTTTTCTGCGGACGTGGTGAGTTTTTCAATCTTGCCGGTGATTAACGAGGTGATGCGTTTAAAGGGCGCGATTAACGCTTCGGTGAGACTGATGGGATTTTCCACAAGATGGACGATTTGTGCATCGCGTGTTTCGCCTTTGAGATTATGGAATATCCCTCGTTTACCTAGGGTAATGTTTCCCTTACCCCCTGAGGTCACGGGAAAGGCGAGTTCCAAGTCCGTCTCATCATTAATGCCTCGAATCAAAACGTAGATCACAAAAATATCGCTACTAGCAGTTGCATTGATGTGTTCTTTGCGATTGTCTACACGGATTGCCATGTTAAAACGGCGGCCATCCATGACCAGCGAACCATGCTCAAAGAGTGCGATTTTCTTGGGGTCATAAAGATACGGGAAGCTCACAAAATTGTTAGCCAGTTCGATCATGTGTGCTTGATACAGTGCGAGCTGTTCGACCCTCCGAATTTCATTGAGTTCAATAGCTGTCTGATTGCTTGTGTTAATCAGATGGCGAATCATGTCCACAGAATCAGTTGTTGTTAGCTCACGAATTTTTTCAACAGGCATTGTCACAATCGCGCTGGTGGGCTTGTTCGTCACCCATTGGTCATAGTCGTGAAATGTTTCATGGACCAGCTGCCATTGTTGGGCGGTGACATTGAGGGTGTCCATATTCAAAGGGACGAGAATTTCATCTGCAAAGCGTTTAAGTGCTTTGATGTAGACCGTATTGGTCGGCTGCTCAAAAGAATAAGTCTGCTTAGGGCAAGGCTTGGCAATGGGCGCATCACTGAGTAGTTGGCGGACCGAATTAAGATCGTGAAAATCCGTGGCCTGCACACGGTCTGCGGGCAGGGCAAAACGTGAAGCCAAAGTCGGGTCCTGGGTTAGGGCAAGACATTGGGCAAAGTAGCTGTCGAACTTGGGAGCCATTTGCCGGTAGAGTTCATAGGCTTGCTGATAGGACTGACCGAACACCGTCAGAGATTCGCGTACTTGATCTTCTTTTTCGACCCATTTTTCATACTGTTTAAAGTCCTCTAGGAAAGCACTTAGTTGAGGCGTGCCAACTCCTTTGTGGCCGCTTGGATGATCGGCTCCGCCGGTGACCGCAACAATGGCTGTCAAAAGCTCATGGGCTTTTTCGTTATCCGCAGCGTCCACAATTGCAATCCCAGCTTCGGAGACGTTGGATTGTTCGATGGTTCTCTTAAGCGTGCGAATATCGTCAAGCGTAATGGACTGTTGGTTTTCTTTATCCAGGCGGCAGAGAATTTTTTCAATCTGTGCAAAGATGCGTTCGCCTTCTTCTGAAGTCGTGTCGATAGTCCCCAGTATAAGTGTGTCACTTTGCTCGTTGACACCCCGCGGATCTTTGAGATGCCCTAGCAACCAACGGATGGCGGCACACAATTCATCAGCCCGAATCCGCCCATTTTGATCGCTATCGATCCGTGCGAGAAACACCGGGTCCACACGCAAGCTAGCGATTGGCGCACTGGTGGCAATCCAGTGAGCTTGATCAATCTCAAGAATACCTGCTAGTCCACGACAATCGGTGATCCGTAATTGTTCCACGCGACCGATACGCTCAAAGTGAATCTGGCTTTTAATATGCATATTATTTTCAAAAAATTGAGGTTAAAGTTGTCACAGAATCCGACCTAAGCATAAACAATAATCGCGACCACTGGAACGCAATCCCTAGCAGCGAAACTTACAAAAATCTCATGCTCAAATTTCGGGTCAGTAAGTCGGAATGATTTGCCTTATGGTCTATGTTTCTGAGTAGGCTGTCAACGATTATGACGATTGCAAAGGTGCTTTTGCGTCCGATAGCTATGAAAATGCCAGCGAATCTGTTAATTGGGGCAAAATAGTGGCCTTAGGGACAATTGAATCGTAAGTTTCAAGCAACACCAGAGCCCGGAAGTGTAAAGCCGGACTCGCTGAGCTTTGAATCATTTTGACAGCCTTAATATGCATATGGAGCACTCTTGAAACACTTTTACCCACGTCTAAAAAACAGCGGCTTTTCGTTGATCGAACTGCTGGTGTGTCTGGGTGTGGTCGCAATGCTTGTCAGTATGCTCATGCCCGCATTGCAACGTGCTAGGCATAACGCAATGCAGACCCGTTGTCTTTCAAATATTCATCAGCTCACCGTTGCATGGGGAGCTTATCCTTCAGATCACAACAATAAAATCGTCAACGGCATGCCCGATGACAATGATGGCTGGGTCAAACAAGGTGCAGGACGAACCCCTATTGAACTGGGTAAACTCTTCTCCTATGTGAACAGGTTTGATGTCTGGCGTTGCGAAGCAGACCAAACAGGCAACACTCGAAGCTACAGCATCGCAGCACCAATGCATGGTGAAAAATGGGATGCACATCTTATCAATACCAATGACCCATTGGTGCAATACGGCACGGATGAATTTTTAGAAATTATCAATCCCAGCAAACAACTTGTCATGCTCGAAGAGCTAGACGCACGCGGCTGGAATGCGGGATCATGGATCATGTACGCACGGTCAAGTAAACAATATCAGTGGATCGACTATATGGCTACATTCCACGGAAACGGAACCGTCATGGGATTTGCAGACGGACATGTGGACTACTGGCACTGGCGAGACAAGGACACGCTTTATGCTTCCTTTAACTCTCAATTATTTCTTAATGATCAGGGCAATGAAGACTGGATGCGCGTTCGCAATGTCTATCGGAGTCTACTAAGCAGAGCAGATGTCCCTGAACTGATCAATCCATAAACAAGGCCATACGATGAGTCCAAAATTAATACTTCAATCAACGGGTCCCACCTCAGGGAGCAAACGCCCAAAGTCCAAGCGCCCGCGGAAGATCAAAGACCCTAAAGTTATTGAACAAAAGCTTTCTCA
This sequence comes from Phycisphaeraceae bacterium, assembly GCA_016763955.1. Taxonomy (GTDB): domain Bacteria; phylum Planctomycetota; class Phycisphaerae; order Phycisphaerales; family Phycisphaeraceae; genus UBA7800. The sequence goes on from JAESSU010000225.1 coordinate 10,528, forward strand.
AAAAGTTTCTCGTTCAAAAAATGCGGTCGAAAAAATCGCCGATGACGTCCTACTTGCCGGCGGGAATGTCAGCGGTGGGATGAACGAAGCTTTTGATGACATGATGGGCTATGACAGTAAATACGCAAAGTTCTTACTTGAACGTGATCAAAAAAAACGTGACCGTCTTGCAGCCATTGAAAAAACGAGACGTGCCGAAACGGCCGCCCAGCGTCAGCAAAGACTCATGCGTGAAGAACGTATGGAAGCCCGCAAACACGTCCAAGATGAACTGTATCGTGATGACCGCACGCCGTGGGAAAAAGCCCGCGATATCGTCAATGCAATTGATATGACAAAAATAGCTCGGGGACTCGACAGCATGGGCCTGCTTATTAAGCCTTGGCAATGTTGTACCCTTATTTGCATGTTCGCAATAATGCTCACCACCAATATCGCTGTGTTTGGTAAGTCTGCTGATGTTCAAGTTGCTCCCAATTCTTATCCAACATTCTGCACGAATTGCTCAAATAAATATGATACGCCACGAACTCAGTTTGAAGAATTTTCGTTCTATGGCATACATCCTGAAAACTTTAAACTGCAATACAACAAAAACCAACCGGACTACCCCGCATGCACCAAATGCAATGTTGTTCATCAAAAACTAATTCTTGTCGCACGCCCAGATCGTGATGACCGATTCTTGTTAGCAACCAATAGCATGTTTAAAATGCCCACCAATGAAGAAGAAACTCAGAAGCTTTGCGATAAGTACCAATAAATTAAGCTGACACTCGTAACGACAAAACATGCCCGTTGATTTGCCAAAAGCATATCACCGGGCATGTTTTTTAATGGCTCTGAAAAAACATTGACTATAAACCTAATCGCAAAATCTGCTCTGTAGGAGCATTGCATGCGGTGAGTTTTTCTCGCAAGGCAGCTTGCATTTGCTGTACTTTTTGAGGCATCTGCGGGGCAAGATTATTTAACTCGTTGATGTCAGTTTGTTTGTCTGACAACCATGTCGGTGTCGCCCATGAAGTGGTATTGCAGGGGCGTGACACGCCATCGTAATCTCCTAGTTCATACCCCGCCATGAATCGACTTAGATGATAGCCGTACCAGTTTAGAGGCTGGTTTTTGGGTGATGCAGGGGACTGATGCAAAATCCATTGCCCATCGGTAAGGGTCATACTCTTGCCAAACTGACCGGCTAGTAAATAGTCTCGTGTTTTTGCATGAGGGTCCGCAAGTAGAGGAAGCAAGTCCACGCCATGCAATGCAACATCTTCGGGCAAATCCCGATTCATCGCACGCAAGACGGTCGGATAAATATCCACGAGTTGCACGAGTTGCTCGCGCACTTGGCCATGGCTTTGCGTGGGGTGACAAACGATAAACGGGATATGGCCTACTGCATCATGTTGATGAGTTTGGAGTTTGCCGAGTCTGCCATGGTCGCCGTTGTATGTGCCATGATCTGTGGTGAAAATCAGTAGTGTGTCGTCCCAAAGATTTAGTTCGTCCATGGTGTCCAGAAATTGGCCCATGCACTGATCCGCCAGCACGACATTAGCTGCATAAAGTGCTTGACAGAACTTGACACGTTCAGGTTCAAAGCCCAGGTTTTCAATGGTGTCATATCCCCAGCCGCCACGCCATTGATCAGGCACATCGTAACCTTTGGGGTAAAATTGCTTAAGCAAATCCTCTGGCGGATCCAAAGGTTCATGTGGCGGGAAGCAGTCAATGTGCAAGTGAAAATCATCGTATTGATGATTGCGTGTAAGCCATGTCGAAGCAGCATCAAACGTCTTAGCAGCGGTCCAGTCTTTATGTTCACTGCGATCCATCAGGTGCATGTTGCGGTAATGACGTTCGGTTTTGGCATCAAGACATGGAGCAGGGCAGTCAAAGCTACCCGCTTCGAGATAGTCCGTGCGGTAAGCGTCGGACTCAATGCCACGGATAAATTCGTGGCCAGTGTATCCCATGTGATAGTTGCCCGCGCCTTGTTCCCAGAGATGGAAGTGGTCGGTGATCAATTGGGAAATACTGTGCCCGTTTTTGAGCATTTTTGTGATCGAGAGATTGGGTTCACCGGAGATTTGACGGGGCAAATCTTGCTCGTTATCAGTCAGGGGTCCCCAGCCGCGTTCGAGAAATTCATAACGCCCTGTATAGATATCTCGCCTTGCGGGCATGCAGGGCGTTGAGCCGCACCAAGCATTTGTAAAGGTCGTCCCGCGGTCGGCAAGGCGTTGCATATTAGGCGTATTAACGGCCCAAGGGGGCGCCCCATCTCCCCAACATTCATTAAGGGGTTTGCCCTGAGTGTAAGGACTGCAATGATCTCGACGAAGTGTGTCACAAAGAATCACAATGGTTTTCATAGTTCATTAAAGTAACGCAGATCACCGAACATGCAATATCAAATCCGTAATCTGTGGCCTTTTTGCCACAATCAACTTAAACGGATACACCCTCCAAAGAATCAGACATGTAATAGTAGGAAAAACGCAACTTGGCAGTTTGTGTTTCGCCTTAAGGGACACTTAAAGCTGCAGCTTCTTTGTCTAGTAGTTTGATGATTTTGTTTTGTAATGCTTTGATCTGATAGACATAGATTGGCGATTTAAAGTTATTAAACAGGAATGAAAAAGCAATCACCCGTGGGCCGTTGGGATGATCTGGCCGAGGGTATGCCACATAGCCGCTAAGACTGCTAACGCCCCTGATATAGCCGGACTTGCCTAAAATGGTACTGTCGATTTTTTTAAAACGTTTTTTGAGTGTGCCATCTTTGCCGCCGATGGATAAGCTCCTCAAAAAAGCGGGTCCGAGCTTGGCATCGTTGTACATACTGGCAAGCAAGTCGACAAACACTTTGGCACTCACACGATTATCACGGCTCATCCCACTGCCATCTTCAATGTCCACACTCGCAGCAGCTGATCCTAATCGACTTCGCAGAAAAATACGCATTGCAGCCCGTCCCGTTTCCCAGCTCCCTGGGACGCCTGTCATTTCACGTCCCATCCGTTTAAATAAAGCCTCCGCAAACAGGTTTTGAGAATCCTTATTACAGCGATTAAGCACCACATCAAGCGTCGTTTGAATGATGTGAATATCATGGCCTGATGGGATTAGTTCATCCATCGCAGGACGATGCAAATGGTGAACTTTGATGCCAACCTTAGCCAAATTATGTTCAAGCAACATGGCAAGATAATTCGGCGGATCATGTAATGTCACATTCTCTGGGGACATCCGTGAATACTTCACCACGCCATGGAAAGCCATTTCATTTGTGCCTAGTTTTCGGCTAATCCAAAAAGAATCCGATGTGCCTGAGACCGCCCGGTTGCTCAAACGCAGAAACGGGGATTCAGGACTGATCCGCAAAATCGGGGCCATGCCAGATCGCGTCGGGCGTGGGTAGACATCTAAGCAGTTATCATGAAAGTTAAGCCCTGCAACTTGTGCACAGTACCAACGATTAAGTTGTTCGACTGGCCAGGAGGATTGAACAAACTCTCGGTCAAAGACACGGTCATCAATGATAAGCTGATCAAAGTCCGTTAGGCCGGTCTTTTGCACAGCTGCGACCCATTGCTGAATTAATAGATCAACATTGAGTCCATGTTGTTTGAGCAAAACAGGATCACCTAGTGAAGGATCTCCATCGCCTTTAAGGATCAAAGAAACTTGGCCTGTTAGGGGGTCGGGTTCGGTTAGTAGTAATCGCGTTTTAAAAAGAAAATCCGGCCCTAGTGTATGCAATGCCGCAGCTGAGGTTAGTAGCTTCATGTTGCTTGCAGGAATCAAAGACACATTGGCGTTGAGCTTGAGCAGCACCTCAGAAGTTTCCAGATCAACAGCAAACAATCCGACCTGCGTGCGTCCCAGATTCGCCCCCCGAACGACTGCGCTGACTTCATGTTGTACATTCGCAAGACCCGTGGTGGTTAGTATTAACACGGCCACTGTTGCGAGTATGAATTTAAATTGCCGTTGCGCTAAAACCATAAACCTTCATCCAATATTTTTGATCTAAGACTGTCTATCGACTCTTGCCACACTTAAGTGCCGTTTGCTCAATTCGTCGTGCCAAACCATATCCTACCGCATCACGGATTACTAGTTCAACCATTGCAAACCCTGTTATCGGCATAAAATGCCTCAGGTCTGACTGATCGCTACAGATCATATCGGTTGCATAGCCCCAGAAACCATTGAAATCTTAGGGTTCTTTTGACTCACAGATAAAAACTCGCCCTAAAAACCTGCCGATGCAAAGAATAAGGGGAACGTCTCTTGTGAGTACGACTTCAAATCAGATTTGAAAGGGCCATAACTTGTCAGTTTTATTAAGCGAGCTACAGCCCACGGAATTCACCGAGGTCATCGCACTCTGTGCGACGTGCAATACCGCTAGCGGCACCGCTGAGGGGGTTCGGTTAGATACGAGCTCGCCTAAGGCCTTGGCCCTGCTTCTAGCCCATCATCCAAACATGAGTATTGTGGCCAGAGACGCAGGCAAGATGGTGGGTGTGATCATCTGCGGCACGTCAGGCAATAGCGGCCTGATGCACCAATTAGCCATCGCTCAATCTCATCAGAATACTAATTTGGACAAACGACTTATTGATGAAGCCATTGGCAAAATGCATCGCCGAGGCATCCACAAATCTCGTTTTAGTCTCAAACCTGCCACGTCTAACACGCATGCTTTTTGGGATGACCAAGTTTGGCACGTTAAGCCCACCGAAGGCGAAATCCCCTGTGCATATGATTATGCAGCCGTCCAGCAACTCTGATTCACAAGTCAAACAGCTCCTCAAGACCTTAGGGAAAATCCCAGTGTTAGCTTGTCTTAGCGAGCTAGGCGGTGTCATCCGATTTTGACCTTCGGCCTGTAAAAACAGTTCGCACATTACACCGTTAAAATACCGGCAAGACAACGTGTCGCTGATGCATCGCAAGATGCAAGTCATACCGTTTTAACGGAAGCAAAACGACTCGCAAAGTATTTTTGTTGCGGTCAAAATTGTGTCTGCTGAGCCTAGAGCATGATCTGGAAATCAACTCACGGTCGTTTTTTTAACCGTTTCTTTTGCTTGACCAATTTCAACAGAATTCATGGCATTGGTGCGATCAATAGCCGTGTTGGCCGAAATGCCACTTGTGGCTTCGATGGCTTTGACATCCAGCCGCCCGGAGTTGTCATAGCTGAAGGTGACGTAAATCGTTGACCCTTTACGCAAGCCCCAGGGCAGGTTTTTAATGGTGCATTTGCCGATGGGAATGCACTGATCTGGATTGTCCGCTTCACCTTCGACCACAACGATGGAAACAGATGTTTGGTTCGCAACGGCCGTGCCATAGCGCCGGGTGACACTGGTGGGCAGTAACGTATTGGATGGGACGATCACGGAGTTGACCTTGGTTTTGTCACTTTGAGTCATGATCACCCCAAGGCCATGTGCGTTGACATTGCGCGTTTGGATCGCTCGCAGGACATCGGTGGCATCATTGGCATCATACTGCTCAGACGGGTTGGCATCTTCGATGATTGCTTCTGTAATGGTAGAGCCTTCAGAGTCAATGGCGATGGTCGTAGCGGTACTGGCGCCGCCGGAGTGGGGCGCAATCCCGTTATTTGCAGCAGTGTCAGCGTTGGGATCGACATCCACCATCGGTAGCACATCATTATCATCGGCAATTTTCATCTCCGACACGGCCTGAGCCATCGGTTTGGTGCGAGCGGCTTGGAGGGTTTGCTGCTGTTTCTGATAACGTTTAAGTTGTGTGATGGCAGCGTGAATCGCAGCGCCATGGGCCACCACCTCGTCGGGTGCTAAGGAGGTGTTGGGCTTTTGGTCGGTGACACGTTCGAGCATTTTTAGTACTTGGGGCATGCGCGTTGAACCGCCAACGGTCAATACATCGTCGACTTGATGCCATGACAAACCCGAGGCTTCCATGACGCGGATGATGCGGCTTTCCGTGCGGTAAAGTAAGTCTGCGGTGAGGTCTTCAAATTGATCGCGGGTGACTTCGATATTCACAGGCTTATTGGCAAAAGTGATCGTCATCCGAGCCTTGTCTCGAGCAGATAAGGCACGCTTACAGTCTTCAGCAGCGACGAGCATTTGCTGGAAAACATGCTCGTCGGCACGGGGGTCGATCTGATGTTTGGCTTTAAATGCAGCGGCAGAAGCATTAAGCAATTTGGTGTCCCAGTCCTTGCCACCGAGTTGGACATCGCCGTCGGTGGCGAGCACCGTGAGATTGTTGCCTTCAATTCGCAGGACGGTGACGTCAAACGTACCCCCGCCAAGATCGTAAACCACGGCAATGCGTGATTTGTTGTTTTCATCTGCAAGGCGCATCACGTCATCTTGTCCATCACTTTTTCGTTTGATGTCCCGATAAGCAAAGGCAAGTGAGGCTGCTGTGGGCTCGTTAAGAATGTCCAAGACTTCTAAGCCTGCAATTTCACCTGCTGCCAAAGTCGCCTGACGACGACCTTCATCAAAATAAGCAGGGACTGTGATCACAGCACCATCAATGGGGCCGAGTTTTGCCTCTGCATCCTGTTTGAGCTTCTTGAGAATCAAGGCACTGATCGCAGGTGGTGGTAATTTTCGACCCTGAATCTCGCGATTGTAAAACCGCTCGCCCATTTCACGCTTAACACATTCAATCACCAACTGCGGATGTTTAACAGCAGCAGCACGCGCGTCAGCGCCGACGGTGACTTGTCCGCTAGGTTCAAAAAAAACGACCGAAGGAGTCGTCAGTGAGCCTTCAGCATTGGGGATCGTCACCGGCGTACCATGGGCGTCAACATAGGCCATCGCACAGAACGTGGTCCCTAAGTCAATACCGATATATCGCTTGGCCTGAAGCGGCTCGCTCATGGCCAAAACTCCTTTGAATAAAAAAAGACGGCCCTAAAGCTGTCCAAGATTCCCCCCCCACGCCACAACTCTAGTGGTACATGACAGAGCCTATAAGAACCTGAAAACTGGTTCCCATTATACAGAGATTTGATCGTTAGGTCTCATGGCTCCAATTCATGATGGAGACAGAGTTTTTGACAGTTTTACTTGAACCTTGACGATTATGACGAACAGGATACGCTAATTAAAGGATTCGACACATTGGCTCAGTCAATCTTGACGGCGCTCCGTCCGATAGGTTCAGTAGCGAAACGATTGAGTGATGCATGGCATGTCAGTTTAGGCAAGGAGTTACATAATGCGTCTAGCCTTTGTGCTCGACGAGTTCCCAGTTCTCTCAGAGACATTTATCCTTAACCAAATCACCGGCTTAATCGACCGGGGGCTGGCACCTGATCTGTATGCGCTAAATCGTCGAGGAAAGGATCAGGCTCACGAGGATGTCCTTAGCTATGGACTTCTGGATCAGGTGACTTACAGCCGAGCATTACCCGCAGGCAAGTTCTCTCGCATTGCCCAAGGCATGGGATTGTTTGCCCAGTGCTTGTTGCGGTCTCCCCTTGCGGCACTGTCGGCAATCAATCCCTGGCAA
>JAESSU010000226.1 GCA_016763955.1 Phycisphaeraceae bacterium
CCTTGTTTTGTGGGTTAAAACTGTGATGCAAGCAAAGTGCAGCTTTGATCAAACTTGCCATTGCAGTGGCTGGGCCTACATCGCCTAGTTGCGGCGTAGCGTCGATGGTGATTGCATCGTTGGCAACAATTTTGTCGCAACGTGAGGTTTGATCAATCACTGCGTAGACGGTGTCGCCATCGGTTCGAGCATCAGAAAGTCGTTTGAGAATCATTGCGCCCGCACCATCACAAGTGGGCATGCCCGTTGTATTGGCTGCTACATGTCGGATGTCGCATCCTTGTTCTACCGAACCCACAAGGGCAGTATTGATCTCGCCGCGTCTTAGTGATGTGACCGCTTGGGCGATGGCATGTAATGCGGAAGTCTGTTCGCTGGAGATCGTAAAGCTTGGCCCGCCGACTTTAAATGCGCGAGCGATGCGTGATGCGACAATGCCTCCTAACGCCCCCATCGTGCGGTTAGCAGTTAATGGCGGATTCATTGCATCACGTAATTGTGTGAGCCAAATGTCACTTGGTTTAACACCTAGTTGTGTTGCCCAATTTTTGGATTGGTTCGCTAACTCCCACCGCAGATGAAAGTTGGTGGTGTTCATGTCCAAGCCGATGCCGATGTACACGCCCATGTCCAATCGCGGTTCTTGAACGTGTTCAATCCCCGCGTCATTTAGTGCATCAGCCGCTGCAAGGAGCATGAGCAATTGCTGGGGCAGCATGTCCTGCAACTCTGTGGGCGGGATACGAAAACGCCCTAGCGGCAGCGAGATATCTTTGATGGCATGTCCGACTTGATCCGCAAGCCCAACACCCCATGTACCCGTGAGTGAATGGGGTTCTTGTTCTTGACCCTCCAGAAATAAGGTTCGCAGGTCATCAATATTTTTGTAAGGCCCAAAGTGCCCCGCCATGCCCACAATGGCAATAGGCTCATCACTTTCAACGTGAAGTTGCGGGACGGCAATCATCGCTTTGCGATCTTGGTATTCTTCAAGCAGCACATGAGCGTTGATACCGCCAAAGCCAAACGCGCTGACAGCCGCCTTGCGTGAGTTGCCTTGTTTGACTTCCCAGTCACGCGGTTTTGCCAAGACTTCAAACGGACTGTTTTTCATGTCCATTTTGGGATTGGGCGCGGTGAAGTTTGCAGTAGGTGGAAGTTTTTGTTCTTTGATTGCCAGCAACGTTTTGATCAAACCCGCAGCGCCTGCACCGGTGAGCAGATGCCCGACGTTACTTTTAACCGAACCAATCACGCAACGGTTACCACCTCGGTTTTTCAAAGCTTCCGGAGGCGTGGCCCAGAGATTTTTTAGGCTGGTGAATTCGACGTTGTCACCGATGGGGGTTCCTGTGCCATGGCATTCGATGTGATCGACATCGGTGGGGTGCCATTGTGCTAATTGATAAGCACTGTGCATAGCGCGTCCTTGTCCTTGGACATCCGGGGCCATGATGTTGCCGGTGATATCGTTGGAGAGTCCGATCGCGCTGATGGTTGCGTAGATGTGGTCATCATGTGCCAGTGCATCATTGAGTCGTTTGAGGATCAACATGCCTGCACCTTCGCCGACGACTAAGCCGTCTGCGCGATCTGAAAACGGGGCGCAAATGCCGGTGGCTGAAAGTGCGTGAAGTTGGCTGAATCCCATTTGAGTGTAGAGGCAGTCAGGCCTAGAAAGTCCGCCGGTGATCATGGCATCACTGCGATGGGCAAGCAGTTCATCGCAGGCATATTTCAGTGAATACAATGATGAAGCGCAAGCTGCATCAAGGGTGTGAGCGCCGCCGCCAATGCCTAGGGTTTGAGCAAGTAGTCCGCCGGGAAGTCCTGCGACATAGCGGTTAAGTTGGTGGGTTGGGGTGTGTGTCCAATCGACTTTTTGTCCCAGTGTTTTGGATACTGCCGCAGCATATGCAGGGCCGATGACTTGTAGGGCATGTTTTGAGACAGAATCAGTAGGTAAGGCGATGTTGCCAATGATAATGCCCACGCGCGTTGGATCAACGCTGTGCATGTTTGCATCGTCCCATGCTTGATGGCCTGCATGGATTGCAAGATGGTTCATTACATCTAGTTGTAGGATCAGTTGCGAAAGATCACTGTCAAGGTTTAGTCGGTTGATGTCGAGTGTGAAATTTTCGACAAAGCAGGCGCGGTGACTGTACACACGATCGGGCTGTGTGTCGGACGATAACGCGTCATCAGGGGATAGCGTCCAGCGATTCGGGGGCGCTGTTTTGGACGCGGCGTGTCCTGCAAGGATGTTAGCCCAGAACGTTGGTAAATCCGCTGCATCGGGAAAAATTCCGCCGATGCCTACAATGGCAATCCGGTCCGACACGTTCACGCTTGCACCTTCTGTCCGAGCTGGTTGTCGGTAAATGCCTCACGCAATGACATATCGGTGATGCAGTGGTAGCCGGTTATCTGGGCGACAAGTTTCCCAACACTGTCGAGCAGTTCCACGTTACATGTAACTTGATGGGCAGTCTGTTTCACGATCCGGCAGATGCAGGTTGTGCCCGAAGAAGGCAGGCGGCTGGTGAACTGCTGATAGTGATCAATGTGCGTCGGCAGTGAGGGCATGTTGAGCTTGTGCTGCGTCCAGAGAATCATCAGTTGGAAGATGCCATCAATGAGCAGCGGATCAGTGAGCCAAGTTGTGCGTGTGGGGTGATTGATCCATTGGTTTGGAGAGGGCGCACTGTTTAAGCGCCCGCTGATCCCCAGATCATCACAAGCATCGACTCCTTGGATGGCATGTAGTTGCTCACCATGAAAGGGTAGGCCCGGTGTGGTGTAGATTTTGTCATTGGATAAGGCGTAGGGCCTTTGCGGTGCTGGCATGTCTGAAGGGTCAGCGGCAGGATGGGCGTGGCCTAAAATCACCGTTGCGCGGGCATGAAGTATTTTGCCGTTTTGACCACTTCGGATTTCAGCACAGGCCTGCTCAGTTTGCCCGTCTATCTCTGCGATAGCTGCTCGGATTTGGAGTGTCACTTCGTCTTGATCACCGACGATGACTCCCTTGAAAATATTGAAATCTTTTATGCCCAACATCGCTGAGCCTGGATTTTCGATGATGGCAGCATGCACGAGATATTCAATCATCATCGCAGCGGGAAGGACCGCTTTGCCATGCATGACATGGTCTTTAAGTACCGGCAGATGTTCAACACTTACGAGACGTTCAAAGGCCAAAGGTAGCTGCGGTGTTTGAGCTGATGCGATTGTTTTTTTTGTCTTGGGCGCAACTTGATCAGACAGAGATTGACTTAAATCACTGCCGCTACCAAGGATCACAATTTCTACGGGGCCTTCTACGGGGGTGTCGATTTCTCGAGCAAGATAGTTTGCGGCATCGGTTAAGGGGATGACCTGAATACCTTCTTGAACAAAGAGCTTTTTGAGTTGGCTATTGACCATGCCCCCATCCCAAGGGCCCCAATTGATACTCAATACGCGGCAGTTTGGTCGCAGAAATTTTTGCTGTTGGGCGAGTTTGTTAAGCGTGTCATTTGCAGCAGCATAGTCAATCTGACCGGTGCGACCAAAGCGTCCAGTGGAACTTGAGAAGGTGACGATGACTTTTAATTCATCACGATCCGCTGCTCGCATGAGGTTGGCAAAGCCTTCGACTTTGGTGCCAAAGACCCTGTCAAACTGCTCGGTTGTTTTGTCTTCAATGCGTCGATCCGCTAGCACGCCTGCACCATGGATAATGCCCGCGACAGGCCCGCGTGTGCGAGCTGCTTCGAGAATTTTATCAATGGCCTTGGCATTGCGAACATCCGCAGCAGCATAAGTTCCCTTGCCCCCAGCTTGTTCTATGCGGCTAAGGGTTTGCATGATCTGGCGGTTGGCTGCAATTTTTTCATAACGAACTTGTACATCACGGGGGAGCAAACGTGTTGTAGCGTTGGTGAGAATTACTTTTTTGATGTCCGCTTCTTCTGTGAGCGGGCGGAGCCAGAGGGGTTCATTTTCAGGAATGGAACTTCGGCCCACGAGCAACATCCGACACTTGTAAATCCGTGCAAGGGTTACAGCAACTTCTGCGGTGACGCCTCGTGCGCCGCCGGTGACGATGACGGTGTCCTCATCAGTGAGGGGCAGTTGCTCCGAGAGCTTGTGATCCAAATGCTCCATGACCAATTGTGTTTGTACGATGTTCTGTTCTGTCATGCCCACTTCAAGCGGGCCGGTGTGCAGCAGCTGCATTGCAATTTGATCGGCAGGCACGTTGTCGGTGATATCAATGACACGGCAAGTAACACTGGGCCATTCATGGGACGCAGTCTTGACCATGCCCGCTAGTGATGCGCTGATGGGGGATTGAAGCGCTTGGCCGCCTAGACCAAGCTTGCCATCAAGTCTTGTAATGCAGGTCAGTAAAGCATGGCCGTGTTTGGCCGCAGCTGCTTTGAGCGCATCGCCGAGTTGTCGCATCAATGTAAAGGCATCAATGACCTGCTGCGTGTCCGCTTCATCAGGAAGCGTGAGGATCAAGCCTGCAATGTCATTGAGATTGGCAAGGTCATCATGCGGGCCAACGATAACAGTGTTGAACTGACGGGATGTTAGTGCATTGGCAAGTTGCTGTGGCAAGCTTGTGCCATCATCAGCGATGACGAAAGTTTTCTCTTGTGGTAGGTCTAGAGCTTGTTGCGAGTCGGTTGCCAATTCCGCAGTTTGGAGAATGTGGCGATCAAGTTGAAATTCAAAGGGAACTTGTTGAACGGTGTCCGGAGTGTTTTGAAGGTTCCGGGGGTTTGAAGTGTTGGATGTAAGCGCCATCACAGAATCAGCTTTAGTGAGCTGCTGCGACGACGCTACTGCAAAAGGGCTGTTTTTCTCCAAGAAATCGACGATCTGTTGAAGCGTATGTAGCGACGCTAAATCATCGGGTTTCACGGGCGGAGCATCGGGCATTTTTTCTTGCAAGCTTGAAAGGATTTCCACTCGCTTAATGGAGTCAATGCCCAAGTCTTCATCTAGGGACATGGAAAGTTCGAGCATTTCAGCGGGATAGCCCGTCTTTTCTGCAACGACTTCAAGGAGTATTTCACTCACACGTGAGTCACATGCTTGGCCGCTAGCTGGCTCGCAAGCCTGAGGTTGCGAAGGACTATTCCCGGGAGCACTTTCGGGAACACTTCCAGGAGCGCTTCGGGGGGCAGGGATGGAGGCGTTTAGGAAATCGACGATTTGCTGGAGTGTATGTAGTGATGCTAGGTCATCGGGTTTCACTAGCGGCGCGTCGGGCATTTTTTCTTGCAAGCTTGAAAGGATTTCCACTCGCTTAATCGAGTCAATGCCCAAGTCTTCATCTAGGGACATGGAAAGTTCGAGCATTTCAGTGGGATAGCCGGTCTTCTCTGCAACGACTTCCAAGAGGACTTCACTCACACGCGAAGCGGCGACAGGTGTGGGCGATGGAGCCGTTGTTGCAACAGGTTGAGGCGCGGGCGTGATCGGAGCTTGTGGGGCAACTTGCGTGGGAGTCGCTTGCACGGGAGCTTGGACAACGGGTTGTTGAACGACTGGCTGTTGGATCACAGGTTGCA
>JAESSU010000227.1 GCA_016763955.1 Phycisphaeraceae bacterium
GTAGTTTTTTAGTTTCAACACGTTTGTCGTCGGAGCCCGTGCGTGTGCCTCGCTTAGATATTCCTGCGACGATTTTCACTTATGGGTCGAATCAGCAAGGCAGCGCAGATGCCAATGTGATTTACTTTTTTGCTGCCAATGGCAAATTTTTACCTACCCCTGACCATGTTCGGTTTCAGGGTTTTTCGTTAACTGACGAGTATAGCTATTACTGCAAAATTGAAGTTGGTGTCAATCTTGTGGGTGATAAAGAACTCGCAAAGCAGCGTGTAACAGCTTTTTTATCTGACTTTTTACCCCAGGTCATGGCTTGCTTGCCTGATTGGGTCGATGTAACCCAGGGACGCTGGCCCCTCAAGGGTGATGGTGCGCCTTGATGAAGTTTATTTTTGTTCTAGTAGATGTAATTAATCGTTCGAAAAAGGAACTCCTAAAATTGGAGGCCGATGCAAATGTCTGGACGTGTAAATACTAAATTCGTGGTGGGACTTAGCGCAACGCTAGTTGCCATCATTGTTGGGCTTGTGAGTGTGTGGTACATGGTTGTTCGGACTGATCCGGCAGAGTACATCGCTCGCGCAGACGCGATGCTTGCACAGGGGCAGTACGCCAAGGCTGTAGACCTGTATCGCAAAGCACGTTCAGGAGGTGGGGGCCAGCGAGTGGACCTGCTTCTTAAGCAAGCTCAGGCCATGAGTCAGCTCACCGTAGATGATTCTCGCAGAGCCCGTGCAGTTATTGGACAGCTAATGGATTTGTATAAATCTGTTTTGGATGTGGATACACGCAATGAACAGGCCATGCGCAGTCTCGCTGAAATTTACATGCAGATTGGGCGCGAGCTAGGTGATCTGGATGCCTGGGACCAACTTTTTAAGATCACCAATACCGCTGTACTAAGTGATCCAGGTAACCTTGTTGCGCGCCAGTACCGTGGTATCGCGCAGGTCAATCGGATGATGGCCTTAAATGTTTCTGACAATGATAGAGACACCGCAAGGGACGATCTCTCTCAGGCACAAGCTGCAAGCCCTTTGGATCCGGATGTGATCCATCATATCGCCTTGTGGCATGTGCTTGAATACAAACGACTCAACGTACCGTCGGGCAATCGAATTCGTGCGATGGAACATTACAAGCAAGCTAAGGCATTGTCTGAATCATTGCTTAAAGAGTATCCCGATGAGCCGCGTGTCAAGATTTTTAAACTGCGCGTGCTAATTGAGATGGGGCTGCGTGATGAGGCTGATGTGATGGCGGGGCAGTTGGAAAAAGAATTGGCAATCAATCCCGGTTCTTCGGATATGGTTTTGGAAGTTGCTCGTCATATTGCGGCTCGTGGAGCTAGTAATTCACGTCAGGTTCAAGTGGATATGGCGTTATTAACGCGTGCTGAAAATCTCGTGAACTCCGCGATTATTGCGCATCCAACGGATCTGCGTTTAACCTTGTTACAGGGACAGATTCTCACAGTCATGGGGAAATTTGATCAAGCCGTTGCGGTGCTTGATAAAGCGGCCAATGTTTCGCAAAAAGCCCTGCCCTTAGTGGCCTATCAGTCCGCCCAATTGCGTCGGGCTGCCAGTATTCAACACGCGGATTTGGTGTTGCGTCAAGCAGACCGTAAGACAGGTACAGATCGTGAAGAGGCCCTGGGAAAAGTTGAACAACTGGTTAAAAAAATGCGAGACGATGTAGGTGATAATGCCTACGTGAGCATGCTCAGTGGCAAGCTTAATCTTGCACGTCACAACTGGGGGCTTGCCTTAAAACAACTCGACTCTGCCTCCTCACAATTTAATGACCGCAAGCCCGATATCTTGCTGCTCTCAGCTTCGGCATGTGCGCAGCTTGGGGAATTAGGTGCAGCCGTTCAGCGTCTTGAAACACTGCTTAAAACGCGGCCTAGCTATATGCCTGCCCGCATGGAAATGGCGAAGCTTCAGTTGCGTTTATCTCAATCCAAACAAGCCAAGCGACAAATCGACATCATCATCCGTCACGAGGGTGCCGACACAACGAGTTCAGGGACCAAGCAACTGCTTGCCATCTATTATGCTCAGATTGATGAGATCGATAAAGCCATTTCGATTTACCAGAAACTCGATCCACTTCATGACGTTCAGGTGGCCTTGAGTCTTTCGCGTTTGCAAGCATCGAATCGTCAAAAGTCCCAAGCTCTCACATTACTGACACATCATTTTAATCAAAGTCCGAACAACATTTCTGTGTTACGTGAACTTGTCGGTATTCTTGGTAATGCTCAGCAGCTTGAACCCTACTTCCAGAAAGCTGTGGCTTCGGGTGTGGATGTGAATGCCATTGCGTTGCTTAAGAGTAAGATCAAGGGCCAGTCAGGTCAGTCTGCCGTTTCTGCAGCCGTGCGTATCGTGCAAAGTATTGAAGATCCATTTGATCGTGCGATGGGCCAGTTTTTGCTCAATAGTCAGTTGGGTAAGAATGATTTAGCGCAGTCGAATTTACGTCAAGCTGCGAGTCTTAAGCCCAATCATCCTCGTGTGATTGAAGCCCAGTTTGATCAGGCCATTGAAGCGAAGGATTGGAAAGTTGCTCAAGTTATAACTCGGCAAGCCAAGGAGCATAACACTGATTTGGCGGAGGGGACTTTGTTTGCTGGCAGACTTGAATTGGCTCGCGGACAAGTGCAAAGTGCAGTGACCTTATTGGGTCGCGGGATGAAGCAGCGTCCGGTGTATTCCGAAGGCTGGCGTTGGCTAGGTCAGGCTCAACGGGCAGCCGGTGATCTTTCAACTGCCATTTATTCTTATCAGCAAGCCATTCGTCAGCGTCCGGACAATCTCCGGGCTTATGAAGGATTAGCTGATGCGTATGACCTAGCTGGCCAACTCGATAAGTCTCTAGGGACTTGGCGAAAGATCATGGCAATGGCCCCGAGACACCGTGTGTTTCGTGAGAAGTATTTAGCTTATGAACAGGCTAAAGGCGATCCTGCCAAAGCGTTGGTTGTTCGTCAGAAAATTGCTCACAGTGATCCTAAAGACCGGGGTAATATTCGAGGCGTTGCTATTTTGCTCGCTCATCTTAAGCGTGTAAATGAAGCCAAAACAGTCATGCAAAAGCTCTTTGCTGATGCCCCATCTGACCGTGCGAATTATGGCGCCTATGCTGCCGTACTGACCATTGACGATCAAGTCGATCAAGCACGTCTAGTCATTGAAAATTATTTAAAACAGACAGGTGCTAAAGCCGTTGCTGATGATTATCTGCTTGGGGCACGCTTTATGCTCAGTATTGAGGATAAGCCTCGTGCATTTGAGTTGTACCGTCAGGCCATTGAGCTTGACCGTACGCCGAGCATGCAGGTGAGTCGTGAATTAGCTGACGCGCTGTTTAGTGATTCACGTTTTGCTCAAGCCGCTAAGCAGTACCAGATTATTTGGGAAAAGGATCGTCAGGACGGCCGTGTGGGCTTCCGATTGGTGGAGGCGTTTCAACGCAACCAACAGCTTGACCAGGCCATTGCGGTGCTTGATCAGTTAGAACAAGTCATTGGTCAGAGTGCGACCTCGTTGATGCTCAAAGCTCAGATTGCTCGCAGTCAAGATCGTTTAAGTGATGCCATTGCCTTGCTTGATCAAGCGGTTGAGCAGGTCCCCGACGATGCGATGGTTTATTATCAGCGTGCGTCATTGCTTCTAAATGAAGCGGATCAGGAAAATCGTGTGATCGAAGATTTGCGACATGTTCTTGGATTGGATCCCAATTTCACGGCTGCGTATCGGATGCTTGCACAAATTCACTTGCGTCATGATAGTTTCGATCTGGCAGTCAAGGCATATGAATCCGTTTTGACTCAGAATCCTGACGATGTCGCGACACGTGTGGATCTGCTTCAGATGTATATCAACGCCAATGATATGTTGGCTGCCAAGACGCTTTTAATTGAATCGTCGCGTCGGTTCCCTTCTGAATCACGTTGGCCCAAGTTACAAGCGGATCTTGCGATTCGTGACAAGAATCATCGTCAAGCCGCTAAACTTTTGCTTTATGCCTTTGAATTAGAACCCGATTCGCGGATTCTTTCAGCCATGGGACTGGAAATGGTTCAGGCCAATGCTGCGGGGATGGCGGTCACCAAGATTGAAGAAAACCCACAGCTACTGGCCAGTGATCCGCAACTCCAAGCCGTGCTTGGCCGCGCCAAATACAAGCTTGGGCAGCAAGCTCGGGGAAAGATTATTTTCCTCAAAGCTCTGCGACAAGCTAATTCATTGCAGCAGGTTTTAGCGGTCTGTGATCAGTTGGTGATGGCCCAGGGACTTATCGAAGCACGCACGATGCTCCAAGGCATTAGCGGTACAGCGTCCGATATCTGGGTGCAGATTGCCATTGCACGTTCGGAAGTGGGCGCGACGAAGTATGTAGAAGCGATTAATCGTCTCAAACGGATCAAATCAAAGGTAACTGACAAAGAAATATCAGAATTTCGTGGCCTGCTTTCTCTGGCGCTCCACAATAGCGGGAAGTTCGAAGAGGCAGTGAGTGTATATGAGCAAGTCCTTTTGGATGATCCCAATAACTTTGCGGCACTCAATAATCTCGCTTATCTGCTCGCGACAAATTTGAACAGACCAACCCAAGCTCTGAAATATGCAGAGGTTGCAGCGAGTTCGGCACAAAATGATCCGCAAGTTCTAGACACCCTTGGTTGGGTCCAATTCCTAGCCGGTCAACAAGCCAAGGCAGAGGCGACTTCGCGACGCAGTGTACGGATTAAACCCTTTTCCGCGAACACGTATCACCTAGCGGAAGTGATGTTAAAAGACGGGCAAACACGTTATGCCACAGAATTACTGGACATGGCACGACAGTTGGCCCAACAAAGTGACGATAAGACAATGTTGGATAAAGTAAACGTGCGTCTCAAGGAAGTGACGCAATGACCCAAACGAGAGGGGGTTATCAATTATGACTGCAAACCCATTGACACCTACATCCGTTGTCGTACAGGCACCCAATGCTGTACAAGGCACCCGATTTACGCCGTTAGACCCAATCCGCGTGTTGCACCAGTACATCTGGGAACTCGTGATTGTGCTGTTTATCAGTATCGTATTGGGGGCCGGGCTATTCTATATCCTAAAAACCAGCGCGCCTGAATACACTTCAGAAGCCATGCTGAAAGTCACCGGGGCATTGAGTGATGCTTATCAAGAACCCAATACGGGTGGATCATCCAGGCAGCAACGACTCGATATTTTAGGCCCATTCATCAAGAACCAAGTGATCGTGCTTAAATCTGATGACGTGATTGATGCTGCGGTAAAAAAGCCCAGTGTTCAGGATACCGCTTGGTATCACGCCTATAAGTCCAATGCTCAGGCTGCTAAGGATAAGCTAAAGAAGAATCTCTCAGTGGCTCAAATCGTGGGCTCGACCATGATTCAGCTTAAGCTCACAGGTGGTGAGCCTTCGGACTTGCCTATTCTTTTGAGTGCGATTATCCAAGCTCATTTAGATCAGCATGAAAATGCCAAACGGCTTAATAACTCCGGTGTGCGTAAAACATTTGTGATTCAACGGGACAACGCAGAGGATGAGTACAGGAGTATTCAAAATTCACTGAAAATTTTCCGTGAAGAAAATGATCTCGCAACGCTTACATCCGCTAACGATGAAGCGAATTTAACTTATAACCAGCTCGCTCAACAAGCATCATCGATAGCCGTTAAGCTTCAAACTTCTCGTGAAATTTTCCGATCACTTAAGAGTGCCCATGAAAACGGCCGCATTGCCATTGGCCCCGATGAGCTTGCTAAGGTCGAAGCTGATCCAGCCATTGCATCACGTGATGAGCGGATTCGTAACATGCGTGAAAGTCTAGATGTGTTCCGTCATCGTTTTGGTGGTGAGCATCGGGCGGTGTTGGATTTGGAACGCAATATTGCTGCAATTGAAACCGAACGCAAACGTGAAGTAGATAATCTGCTGCGTGAACGTCAGGCTGTCGCTTTGGATCAGTCTCAAAAAGCAGTTGCTTCCTTTGAAGGTCATCTTGCAGGGATGCAGCCCACACTTGAAGAGTCTCGCGCTAAACTGCGGGACCTGACTGAAACACTCTCCGAGTACAATCTAATTGCAAGTAAGGCCAAGTCCGTATCAGTACGTCGTGCCAAAGCTCAGAAGCTCTTAGATGATATGCAGGTGCGTGAAAATCGTCCTGACAACCGGGGTGTGGATATCAGCCTTCAAGCAACCAACCCACGTCTCACTTTCCCAACAGCATCGGGCATCATCGTGACTACGGTGATTCTCCTCGAAGCGTTGGTACTGATCTTTATCTTTGTCAAAGAACTTCTTGATCAACGGATTAAGAGTCCAACTGACATCATGCTTATCCCACACACCAAAGTGCTCGGTGTCTTACCGCATGCCGAAGAAGATGGTCTGGGTCCCAAGCAGATGGCAAATATTGTACACAACGATCCGACCGGTCTTGTGGCCGAATCCTTCCGTCAAATTCGCACAGCCATTCTTGGCGCTCA
>JAESSU010000228.1 GCA_016763955.1 Phycisphaeraceae bacterium
ATCAAATGCGGTCATTCAAAGGCATCATCGGAGGTATGAAATGAGATATGGATAGCTGGCTCCTTTCAAAGAAACCAGTATCGCAACTTAAAATCCAATGCGCAACCGAACAAGCGCCTAACGCGCACGAGATTTTTATGGGATTGGTATTAGTGCTGGTTTACATTAGGACATCTTGGGGTGTGCGGTAAATCCGGGAACGATGTTTGATCATGGTTACAGCGTGACGCAAGTGTGTCTGCCTTCCACACGTCATTGATTCCGAGATAGAGCGCCTTCGCCCATTGATTGCATTAGGTGGATACCTACCTGCCCGGATCATCCCAACGCAAAATGGGATAACGTCCAATACTATTGCGACCAGATGCACAAGATATAAATTAGCAATGTGTGAGTATGTTGTCTTCGCTAGTCTTCGCGAGCAAGGCGACAGTTTTATTTCGCAGTTACATGCGGCAGCCAGCGTTTTTCCCATTCCACATTGTCATATTGCGCAATGTTTGTTTTGGAATCAATCAAGCTCCATGCAGCTTCAGCAGTCGAAGCATAAATGCCCAGCTCGCGAAGGTCTTGGACTTTTTTTCGATTCCAGAATCGCCATGTTACTGGCAGCGGGCCTTTTTGAGTATGAATATAATAGGTCATATACATTGCCCAACTTGTACCCATGAGTCCCATGCCATCGGTCACGCCGTTGTCTCTGGCAAGGTTAGCCATGTTTTCTGGTTTGTACCAAGAAGCGGAGATGACATCAAAACCGTTTTGTCTAAACCAACTAACTGAAGGGTAGTGTTGTGGGACGACTCCAAGTACAGCACCGCCGTATTGCCAATCCGCAATGATGATATCTTTATCAAGCAGTGGCAATGCTTGCGAAGTGTTGCGAGGTGGGCCGCCATTTTGTGCAAAAAAGTAGGGGAACTGGATATGATTTAATAACATATCTCCCCATATGAGAGTGCGGCAACCTTTTTCTTTCAGATGACGGTTTAGTGCATTGGCGTAATCGGCAAACATTTTCCCGCGACTAATTTCCTTGGGCCATAACGTTCCAAAAGTGAACGATTCATCCATGCCAATATGAAATAGTTTGGGTTGGTTAAATAGTTCATAGATTTCGTCAATACAATCACGCACTAACGGAAGTACTTTGGAGCTTGCGACATTCAGCCCATAAGACAGTTGTGTCTCATCAAATTCCTTCGTGCGTTTTTTAGCGGTCATGCGGTTCGCCGCAAGGTTTTCACGCAGCAGAGTCTTCCATTTAGGGGACGATCGCTTAACTTTTCGTTCTAATAAGTCCGCATAGGGCTGAAGGTCAGCTTGACTTGTGCGGGGAGTAAAGAACTTGCCCATGGTTTTTAATTCAGGGAAAACGACGAGTCCCTGATTATTTCCAATCTCAATAATCTGCTTGATTTGTTGGGGCGTAAACTTCGCGTCAGGCCAAAGCTCAGGGTGAGATTTAAGTTTGATAGGCGCTCTTAGCATTAAACAGACATGGGTATATTTGTACCGCCCTAGACGACGGAAACTCCAACGATAGAAGTTCATCGTGTCCTCGTCAGATTTACCGGTTCTGCGAAGTGGAACATGCATTGCGCGGAACGTTAAGTCGGGTAAATCCCGAACCGTTAATTGAGTCATCTTCCCATCAGGTGATTGCTCTAGAACTTGGAGCAGGCTTTGAATGCCATTGCGCAGGCCTTGGTCATCAAAGCCTTTGATAGCGAAACCCTCTGGCAGAATTGCGAGCGTGTAACCCCCTTCAAAGGGGGGAGGACCTTGGAGATTTTCAAAAAGATCAATCCCCGCTGTATTGCTCACGCACAAAAAAGGTTCATCGGTTGGATGTGCAGTGATCTGGAAATCATCTTTTTGTTTACCCGTGATAAAGGTTACTTCACGCTCAAGTAGGGCGGTTGCTTTAGGTCGACTACTTTGTACAAATAGTTTTTGGCCCAGTTGAAAACTTCCGCTTGTCATGTCGAGTTGTTTGGGGGTGGGCACGATGTGAAATAACAGTGATGATTTTTTTTGTGCCAGAGCAATGGCTTTAGCATCACTTGTATTTTCTGCGGAGGTATTGATTTTAGGAATGGTGATCTGTGTGGCATCTTCGGTTAATGAGAAATTGCGTAGCAGGGTTTTACCGCTTTGTTTGCCGAGAAACAGGCGTATGGAGGGCGTGTTGCCTTGGACTAAATCTTTGGCAACAAAGGTGAAATGATGTCGCTTCCATGTTGTCGAAAATGCGAGTTGCTTGCCTAATCCATAGTTGTTAAAAGGAGGTCTCGTCTGTGCACAGACAACTTGGATCGCTGCTTTTTTGCTATCGATTTTAGCGTCAAAGGAAAGTTTGTACCGCTGGCCTTCTTTTAGTGCAACAGGGTGGATTAGCTGCAAACTATCGGAAGATTTGGCTGACTCGATTTCAATCGTCAATACACTTTGGTCAATATGGTGTTTGGCTGATTCCTGAAGCGTTTTGTGAATATAGACAGACCATCCCTTAAGACCTTTACTAAAATCATGGTTTCTTAGTAACTCTTTGGCAAAGACGGGGCTGGTGCATAGTCCTAGAATGAGCCATAGGTAGCATATGTTTTTGGAAATTGAGTTTGTAGTGGATGGGGCCATCTATTTTCTTTTCTCTGGGTGAGCCATTTGTATTTTAATTAATTCAAAAATCACTGATCGATTACATTGTGGGTGATAGGACTTGAATCAATTTCCTATTTTATACACATGTCGTTGATAAGGTTTGAAAGTATCTTTGATTTGGTTGCCTTTAATGTTAACCGTTCGGCTTTCGAAAAGAACCGTAGCAAATTTTCCAGATGATGAAATCTTAATTGTAGCATTGACTGATGACGGTGGATCATTAACCGCAATAATATATTTTTTCCCATTGTAGGTTTTGCCTACAAGATTAATGGAAGGTGAGTTTGTGTTCACATTAGGTTGGGGTTCAAGTGAATATAAAATGGGAGTAAGTTTACGGATCTCACCAGTAAGCTTACGCATCTCATTCCACAGCCCCTTGCCCAGAGATTTGTGAGCAAAGTATTTGATGGCCTTTGAGCCATGGATTAGGGCAAGGTAGGTCATACATTGCACTTCAGCATCGGTGGGTTCACGAAAAATAAAATAAGCATTGCCCGAATTTTGAAGCCATATCCAACTGGGCTTTCCTGCTTTGGCGGCAATATTGTCTAATTTTCTGGCGTAGGTGGATACGGTGGATGGACTCCAAAAAGTGAGCGGATAATAATCGATGCAGAGAATATCACTGAGGTAATCCCCTTTTAATTCTCTAAATAAGATATTGGTATAAGCAGGGTGGCTTGCGTCAAGAGATTTGACGAGTTTATATCTAGCGTTGGCCTTCTCCCAAGATGGTGAAGTTGGCAATCCCCCTGGCTCGTCATAGACATACCAAGCGATTAGTGCGGGATGATTTTTAAGTCCATTGACCCATTGGGTGACTTGGGCGTCAGTTACTTTTTTGCCGATCCATAGAATGACCTTTAAGCCATTGGCCCGGGCGTCATCCATTGTGGCATGAAGGCTCGCAACAGTCTGGGGAGGGTTTGCAGTGAAGCAGAGTGTATTAAAACCTGATCGTGCAAGGTCGTTAATCACACTCGGTGAGGGTGTACCCTCCCAGCCTACGGTCGTCGGAATAAAAGGCTTGCCATCAACAAGGAAACGTCGGTTAGCATCGATGCTTACAACGCCTTTGCTTGTGTCAGGGGTGATTGCGTAGTCCGCAACGGCAGGTTCGTTATTTTGCACCGCGTGACCCGTGATGATGAGATCTTTAGGTGCAGTCTGATAAGCGGTCGCAACAGTGCCTTTTTCGACCTGAACGTTATCAACCCAGAGTACACCGTGGCTAGCTGGCCCGATTTGGCAGCGTGTTTGAGAAGACGTTTTTCTGGGTGTGAAACTAACCTCGTAGCGCTTCCATGTATTGGTCACGGTGACTGTTTTATTAAGCCATGTGTTTTTAAGTGTATAGGTTTTAAAGGTAACTTTTTGTCCATTAGGCTGATCACTTTTGAGCCACGCTGAAAATATGTAAGGCTGTTTTTGTAATACACGAAAGAAAGTAGAAACCGCTGCGCGTTTGGCTGTGTCAGTTAATTTAGCAAGACGAAGAGACCTTGCCCCTTGATAGCTAACCGAGTTGTCAATACCCCAAGCAGCCCGCCATGTGTCCATGTCGGAGATCCAATGGTCTTGTTGTAAACCCCAATGGCCAGGCCCCCAATAATCAGGGAGCCGTTCCGTTGAGCAGGCCTCAAAACCGCTATTGTTGACTAAATTTACGACATTGATCTGTTGCATTCGTAAGTCTGCGATTGAAACGCTCGTGGCAACGGTTTTATTTTGCCAAACGGAGATGAGAACCTTATTGATGTCCGTCCAGCCCGAGGGCTTTCCTTCTGCTCGAAACATTGCTTGGGGGATTAAGACGGTCTGCCATTGATCCGTGAGAAGTGGAACTGCTGCGTGACAGACATACCAACCTTTGTCGCCACTCTTAAAATAGATCGAGATTTTATCGATTGCTGAAATGTTAGGACACTTGAAACGAAAATACAGATAATTGTATTGTGAAAGATCAAGATTAACCGCCTTGTCCCAACTGGCTCTTTGTGTCCACGTACGGAAATTGCATGGTAGCGTCAAGCATTCGACGCCATCGACTGTCTCGGGCTTTGGTGTAAGGGCCGCTAATGCCGGTGTCCATCGGGTAGCTGCCTTGTCCGGTGAGTCGTAAAGCATCGTGTCAATTGAAAGCTCCCCGACAATCTGTGCTTTGACTAAGGAAGCCGTTGTAATCATTGGCAATGCAAATACAAATGCAATGACGGTTCTTAAAATAAAATGCCTCATTTTTCAATTCCATTTTGAGGGGCTTTAAATCGTAATTCGCCAAAGTAGTTTGGTTGCAAAAACCAAAGCATCGTGCCTGGGGGTAACATGGCCCAGCTTGAATAATTAGCTTTGGGGTATCGTTGAGTTCGGCCAAAATTGATTTTCCAAGTTTTGCCCGCAAGGTCTTTTCCTTGAGCATCAAACCATGTCAACGGAATGGCCATGACGCTAGTCCAGTGATTTTTATGAATTTCACTATGCGCTTCAATATCCACAGGCAATGCGTCTTGGAAATGACGCTTCGAAAATTTGTTGCCGCCCGCATTAACAATTACTTGATTAAAAGCGTTCTCTGCTATTTCGGGGTTTTTCATTGACTTTACAAAAATTTGCACGCAATCATTTTCCCAGATCGGCGTGGCTGACTGGGCTGTTTTGTTGTTATTGTATTCCAGCATTTTGGCATCAGGAAAATAACACTCGAGCCGAATGTACAAGTTTTTAGCATCATAGGTTGCCTGCGCCGTGGTTCGCCACCTTGAGAGAATGAGTTGTTGGAGTTGTTTTGGAGACTTCTTCTGCCGGGTAACGAAGTCTTCGACGATGGCGATATCTTTCCAAAAGGCATTAGATTTCCATTGACCCGAACTAGGCTTTTTAGGCACGCAGTCATAGATTGCAGGCTTTTTAAGTGCGAATATTTTTTTCGGTGTTAAGGCAGGCGAGGATGAAATCTTGATATGTTGAGCATTCTGTGGGGCCCATGTTAAAAGGTGACTTTCTGACTTTTTGGTTTTTCTGGTGACAGACTCGATATTGGAAAATGTTTTTCCGTTGCGACTCAAACTGATTTGGGGTTGCGATGTAGACTTGCCTTGAAGTTCAACACCCCACAGCGAACGTGTAAAACCAAGATCCAAAGTGGCCTGGTTTTTATTCTCGGTGAGAGGCATTTTCTTGAGATCATCAATGGGAAGTGGGATACATTGTTGGCCGTCGAACTCAATAAAGGGCGTGCTTTGCTGCTTCCAGACATCTGCTGTGAGCTTCTGGTAGAAATCCGAGAGATGATCCATTTGCCGCGAAATACGTTCCTCGTTGACCGCTGGATGAAATTGTGCGTTAGCGACCGCCGGTAAGATATATTTTTTTACTGCATTGGTACGTTGTTTTAATTCTTTTGATAGTATTTTTGCGTCGGCTCGAACATTTTTTCCAGCCGTGATTTCAAATGCGATGCGGCCACGTGTTTCTTTTTCCTGTTTCGCCAAATTTAGAGCAAAGCTCAAACCACGTTTACGGCACAAAAGGTCAGATTCGTTGTATAGTTGGTAAACAGCTTTACTGGGTTTCTGCCATGACCACATATATTCCGCTGAAAAATTCAACGATGACCACATTCGCTCAGCTTCTCCCCAATAGCTAAAAATGAAGCCTAGATTGTTGGGGTCCCCTTGATACTTGCCCATCGCCTCTTTCCATAGCCAAATGTTGTCGTTGGTATAGCCGGCACTAGTGCCTAGAGTTGGCCGCTTAGAATCTTTGATGAGCAGTTCGAGTCTTTGGGTGAGGTACTTTTTGACGCGAGCAGTGGCGGGATAGACCCAAGGCATAATGATAAAGTCCTGAGGGACTGCGTCAAAAATCGCTTTGTTTGCGATGGCAACTTCGCGAGTGTGATCGATAAAAAGATCATTCCACACCATGATTTTGATTTCGGGGCCAGCCGCTTTGATCTGATCATACCAATGGTTAATGTCACGGATCACGATTTCGTCAGTGGTCATGCCGCTCTGTTGACAGCGGCTGCATCGGTTGATGTAACGCACTTCATCGTGGCCGATATGAATGTATTTAGGGTTAAATTTTTCGATGACATTTTGGACTGTACGATCGATGATTTTATAAGTTTCCGGCTCAAGCGGGCAGTAAGGAGTCTGCAGATTGCAGTAGTTCATGTAGTTGTAACTAAGCACAACCGTTTGGCCGTCTTTGATTTGAGAGTCAGCGGTGCGCACAATTTTCCAAGGCGCATTGCTTTTTTCAAAGCGAGGCTTGGTCTTGCCTGCAATAATTTTGTAGTCTTTCCCTTCGATGTATGTTTGCTTCTTTTGTGTGTCAGTAATGACAATGGGTGCTGCCTTGGTCACTAGCACATTGGGATGGTTAAATGTAACTTCAGTTTGCCCGGTAAGAATCTGTTTTTCGTCGCGTATCCAAATACCTTCGCTGCAATTGGGGTTGATGCCGACCACGCCATAGGCCCAGCCAAATCCCTGAATCATCGGGACGGGTTCAACGTTGTACTTGCGGCAAAGACGAAAGAATTCTTGAGCTTTGACAAGGTTTGTCCCCGTTGGGTTATACCACCAGTTTCCCCGTGCATACCACCTTGATTCCACGATGGCCATATTCATTTTTAGGGAGGCGAGCTTTTTGATGTAGGATTCCATGCCCAGCGTACGAGAGCTGCCATACGAAGCGCGAATGTCCTGCGTCGGCCAGTCGCAAATGAGCATGGCAGGAATATTGCCGTCTAGTGTGAGCAGTTGCCTTAACGTTTGCACGCCATAAAAAACACCTTTTTCACTTGGCGCCCAAATTAGAATACTATCACCAGTTATTGCTAGTCGGTACTTCTCATCACTTTCGCGTGCTGCAGCTGGCAGCGAGTTTAACAATGCTAAACTTTTCTGATAAGCAGCTTGCTTGTTGTCTCCATTGCTAAGCAGTAAATAAAATCCTGTTGGATTAAGAGGCCTGGATGTGACTGTTGGGTTTATATCGTATGCAGTCTTCAAATCATCCGTCAGCATCGTTGATGCTTGCTTGAGCAATGGTGGGGAATTAGGCGGCAACGTGATGGTTGTGCCAGATGAAATCTCAAAGGTTGTTTTTGCCAGGTCAAAGACATATACCTGCTGAGGTTCAGGGACAACGCCCAGCAATTGATCCGTGGGTTTGATTTCGACCGCGTTTGTTAATGTTGCGACAAACAAACTGACTAGTAACGAAGAAATGAGAAGTGTTTTTTTCATGATGGGAAAACCGTATATACGAAATGCTAATTGTAAAAAGAACCTTTAAAGGTATGTTGTGAGAATGTTTTTTAAGTAAAAATCCTTTGCGACGGCTATTCCCATGAAATAGGCATTTGGATTTTGGCGGATTCATCTGCTAGTTCATAAACATGTCGCTGGTAAGGTTTGAATGTGTCTGTAATTTGTTGGTTTTGGATTCGAATCGTTCGGCCCTCAAAAATACCCAATGTTACAATTCAGAATGGAATCCTCTTCGTTTTTATTGATTTAATTGAGCCTTGATTATTTCACCAAGTTTTTGGGCGACCTCTTGATTGCCTTTGATGTTGAGGTGAACCGAGTAAAGCAGGCCGGTGATGTCATTGAGTGTTTCGCCTTCGATGAGATGAGTGTTTTTGTCGCCTTGGTCTTGGAATTTTTTAACCAGTGCGCGAACAATCTCGCGGTATTCTTCAGGGGTGATGCCTGTTTTAGGTGATTTTTTGAGCGTGGTAAAGGTTAAGGTGATGCAAAAGAGCGGCGTGTCGGGATGACTTCGACGGATGTTTTGTAAGAGTTCCGAATAAAAATTTAGGTAGTTTACTTTGGGGATGCCTGCCCAGGAAAGATCGTTGTAGCCGATGAGCAGGGTGATGAATCCGATTTCTTCCCAGTCCTTAAGCATGGTTCCTAGTCGGGGAGAAACTCGCCCGGCAGCGATGCCAAGGTTGTAGAGGTCGTAGCCTAGATTCGATGCGAGTAGATAGGGATAGGAGTAGGTTGAAATACCATCAAGCCCCGCGCTGCCGTGGGTGATGCTATCGCCCATGGCAATATAAACAGGCTTCGATGGCAATTGAACTTTGCTCAGTTTGGCACCCTTGTCGATTTCTAATCGGGTGATTCGCACGGCCATGGTCGCGGGCAGCATGATTCGGTAGTGATGTTTCTTTCCATCGAGTGATTGGATGTGAATTTGCGTCGCGACGGTTTTTTTTGCGGATTTGAGGCGATAGTCTTTGAGAAGATTGCCGTCTTTATAGACTTGACCGATTCCGAATCGTTCGCGCCCTCGTTTTGTGGGGAGTGTGTCCATGGTAATGACAATGTTTTGGCTAGTGGTAGCCAAGTGCATTTCAATTCCCGCAGCCCATCGAGCGATAGTGGGACTGAACCGCAAGAGTTGTACCGGCATTTGAAGGACTGCCTCGCTAAACCGCAGAGGTTGAACAAACTGAGGCCCCGTTCTCCCTGATTCTGGGGAGAACGTCTCTCCGTATTGAGTGTAATGCGCGCCTTTGAAGGAAATCGCAGGATTGTTTAGCGGGACGCTGGTCAAAGAAGATGCCGTTGCGGCAAGGTTGATGGCCAAGCAAATAACCGCGGCTAGTAGTGGTTTTATTATTATTTGTATTCCTGATGGGTTCGTTGGTTTTTGATATCTCATATTTTATTTCCTAGGTATTTTTCTCGTATGGGATTGTAAATAGTTGCTGGCGGCCAGCTCACATCTTGGCGTTCGAGTCGTTTGAAATGATGTTCCTACATATCCATTTTGGAAAAGAGTCTACTTTTAATAATCAAACCAAGCCCCTTGATTTAATTTTGTCTGGAGACGATTTTGGACCCATTGAATCTTACAGGTTGTGTTTCTCATGTTAAAAATTCCTTAGTCTGTTAGTTCATAAACATGTCGCTGGTATGCTTTAAATGTGTCTGTAATTTGATTGACTTTGACTTTTACAATGCGATTTTCAAAAAGAACCCTGGCGTATTTGCCTGATGACGGTGAAAGTTTGATCGTTGCCTTAACCGGTGAAGGTGAATCGTTGACCGCAATAATATATTTCTTGCCATGATAGGTTTTGCCTACAAGATTAATCGAGGGTGAATCCGTAGAGACCGTCGGCTGGGGTTCAAGTGAATATAAAATGGGGGTTAGTTTTTTGATCTCACCGGTGAGCCGACGCATCTCATTCCACAAACCTTTGTTAAGTGACTGATGTGCAAAGTATTTGATCGCTCTTGAGCCATGGACCAGGGCAAGATAAGTCATGCACTGAACCTCAGCATCACTGGGCTCACGGAAAATAAAGTAGGCATAACCCGCATTCTGAAGCCATGTCCAATTGGGTTTCCCCGCAGCGGCCGCAAGCAGTTCTTGTTTTTTGACATAGGTGCTAACGGTTGCTGGGCTCCAAAAAGTTAGTGGGTAATAGTCAAGGCAGAGGATGTCACTTTGATAATCACCCTTTAGGTCTCTAAATAAAAGATTGATATAGACAGGATGTTCAGAGTCCAGGGCTTTGACCGTTTCATCTTTAGCGTTGGCTTTTTCCCAAGATGCAGGTTTAACCGGTTCGTCATAGACGTACCATGCGATTAATGCTGGGTGATCTTTAAGCCCAGAGTATTGGCGTTGTCCATGATCGTGCGAAGGCTTGCAACGGTCTGTGAAGGATAGGCTGTGAAGCAGAGTGTATTAAAGCCTGAAAGGGCAAGATCACGAATGGCGTTGGGAGTCGGCTCTTTGTCCCATCCGACAGTCGTTGGAATAAAAGGTTTTCCATCGACAAGAAAACGCCGGTTCGTGTCAATGCTCGATGTGCCTGTGTTTGAGCCTGCAATAATCGGGTAATCCGCGATGGCGGGCTCGTTGTTTTGCACGGCATGACCAATGATGGTGATGTCCTTAAATGCCGGTTGATAAGTGGTGGCAGTGGTGCCTGCCTCAGCTTGAACACTGTCGATCCAAAGTGTTCCTTGGGTTGTGGGGCAGATCGCGCTGCGTGTTCGTGGAGAGGTCTTTTTGGGTGTGAAGCCAACCTCGTAACGCTTCCAGGTATGGGTTACGGTAAATGTTTTTTTGACCCACGTGTTTTTTAGCGTATAAATTTTGAGTTCAACTTCTTGTCCATTAGGCTGATCGCTTTTGAGCCATGCAGAGAACGTGTACGGCTTGTTTTTTGTTGTGGGAAAAAAAGTAGAAACAACGCGATGCTCCAAGATGTCTGCCTCGGCAGTTTGGACAACACGAAGGGAATTTTTCCCTTGATGGGCAACGGTGTCGTCGATCCGCCAAGTCTCACGCCATTGATCCATTTTGGCAGTCCATCTGCCTTCTCTTAATCCCCAGTGGCCAGGGCCCCAATAATCAGGATGACGATCGATCGATGCGTATTCAAAACCACTGTTGTGAACTAAATTAACGAGATCGATTTTTTGAAAACGGATGTCCGAGATTGAAACGCTGGTGGCGATGTCTTTACGCTGCCAAATGGAAATGCGCATTTTGGTGATCTGTTCCCAGCCCGCAGGTTCGCCCACTTCACGAAATGCTTTAATGGGAATTAAGGCGGTCATCCATTGATCTGTGAGTAGTCGAACGACCGTGTGATCATCACAAAGATACCAACCTTTGTCACCGCTTTGCAAATAGATTGCGACGTTGCCAATGGCTGATAAATCAGGCGCTTTAAAGCGAAAGTAAAGATAGTTGTATTGGGTCAGGTCAACGTCAATGTCTTTTTCCCAAAGTGCCCGTTGGGTTGAAGGTCGAAAATGACATGGCAATGTCAGGCAACGCACACCATCCACCGTCGCAGGGATTGGAGCAAGAGCCCCTTGCATGGGCCGCCATGCGGCAGCCGCCTTTTCCGAGGAGGTATAGAGCATGGTGTCAACCGTAAAATTCTTGATGACTTGCTCTTGGGCCGAAGAGGTCGATGCAATCATTGACAATGTAAATACAAATATGATGATTGTTTTTGAAATCAAAGTTCTTGTTTTCATGGAGTACCGGATTCTGATATTAATAAAATGGAATTGCGAATGACCGATGACAGACGGCTGCCATACGCATCAATTTTGGGAAAGTGTCTACTTTTGATGATCAAACCAAGCTCCACTTTTCATGCCGCGATGGATATTTCTGGTGACCCATTGTATTGGATGGATTTTCAGGACGGTTGCTTCTGGCGGACGACGGTAAAACACCAGTCTGAATGTTTTAACCTGATCCAATTCCAAATTGCCTTGTTCCTTAAATAAACCTGATGGCTGAACAACAATCGAGTTGGTCCCTTTGTGCAGGTTGAAATATTGCGCACGGTAACTCTTCCATGAAGGTGTTCCATCCCCTAGATAAACACCTAGCCTGACCGTTGTATTGGCCTCGACGACAAATTTTAGACTTTTGGATAACACTTTTTTACCAATGGTCATATCCTTGTCTAAGTTGATTCGGTCCGACACGGTGTTTGCAGGAGTCGTGAGAACGAGAATACCGCCATCTTGAAAATCACTACTTTTTTCAAAGGTGATCCCGCCATTCTTCAGTGAGCCTGTGGGTGTCCATATCTTCTTGAATGCCTGTATGGAGTCATAGGAAAAATCCTCCAGAAAAACAGGTTGAGTTGAGGAGTTAAGTGCGGTCACGGCAAGACAGGCAATATTGGCGCCTTGATAATAGGTTGAACTCAGTGTGATCGTGGAAATGATTTCATTGGGAAATGGATTGGTCCAAAGATAGGAACACAGTTGAAAACGGGTCTGACGGCCAGAGGTATCGACATAAACGGTACGCCCCGATATCGGCGACAAGCGTGAATTCCAATCGGTGATATTCCAACGGTATTTCAAAGGAATCTTAACAGTCTTCCCATTGGCATAATGGATTTGATAGTGGCCTATGAGTGGCATTTTTCGATGGCCCATAATGTAGTTCAGGGCCGTGGTATTCAACGGAACACCACTTGCGTGAAGAAAGGCAAGCTGCTTGGCTTTGAGATTGACGTTGATCTCTTGCGCTTTCAGTGAGAAACCATCGCCTTTGAGTCCGCTCACAGCAAGTACACTTTGGTCTTGGCGGAGATTGAACTTGAGACCTCGCTCGGTGATGACCTCAGGCAAGGGCGAGTGATCTTGGTCTAGAGGTTCTCCGGGCCAGTCACCGGGCAAGTTGCCGAAGCGGTTTTTTCCCGGAATGAACAGAGGTCGCTGCTGTAGATTGGCAAAACTTTGTGGCGTTCCCAGACAGCGGTCAACAAATTCAGCCACAGGATCAAAAGCAACCTCTTTCGTGACAGATAATTCCCCTGGATTCCAACTGTACGCAGCCGTCAGGGTGGTCATGGCCGCCACGGTGGGAGAGACTTGTAACGCGGGCCAATTGCCTACCAGATGCCAGTAGGTCACGGTCATGCCCAGACTTTGGGGGATTGCCTCGGAATACTCTTGGCTGATCATTTTGATATTGCCAAACCCAGAGAAACAAGAGCCAAAGACCTTAAAACCTTTTGTGGTAAAATAATCACGTTGACGCTTCATTTCCTTAATATCTGTTGAGTAATCCCATATATTGATAATGATGTCTTTGGGTAAGGAATCTACAATTTTCCATCCTTCGGTGACATCTTTTCGTACATAACGATTTGGATAATAAAGCAATTGATCCTGATAGATGATCATTTGAACGCCATGACTCTTTAATAGATCATGAAGATGCATAATCAGATTTTTGATCAGTTGTGAGGGAGTTTGTTTTTTACACGCTTTGTCATAATGAAAGGCGGCTTGATTTATTTCATCCATGGCCAGATGGATGTATTTCGGATGAAACAGATCAATGGTTTCTGTCAGGATGGCATCCAGAAATTCATTTGTTTTGGGATTGGTAGGACACAAGGTGGCCCCCCATCCTGTATTTTTGGGATCTTCGAGTAATTGGACATTCTCTGGATTGGCAAGAACCCAGGGACTATGGCTTATAATCTGAAAGTAGGGAATGATTTCCAGATGTAGATTTTTTGTATATTGAATCAGTTCTTTGATCTGTGATTTTGAAAAGGCCCTCTTCTCTGTTTTTGGGAATTTCACAGAGTCGTACTTGATATACTCAGCAAACTCGAGAACCAGGGTATTGATTTTCATTTCAGCCAAGGCACTAAAAATAGCTTTCAGGCCAGCCATCGTTTTTTTAGTGTTCCGCATGCCTCTGAGGCTCATGAAGACCCCTCGTATCTTCATGGCAGGGGCATCGGTGACCTCGCCTTGGGGAACCATCCATTGTCCCTCGACCGAGAAAAAAAGCTGAACCAGTGTATGAATCCCGTTTAAGATGCCAGTCTCATTGGACGCCAAGACGGTAACTTGCTTTGGGGCCATTTTGATTGCATAGGCTTCGCCCTTTAGATCATCGCTCTTTTTGAACTGGATTTTCAATACGTTCAATCCATGAACGTCATCCATTTCAATGCCTCGACGTTTCAATAATTCGATGAGACGGGGTGTGGCCTCGGTAAAATCCTTTGTCACAATGCGGACTCGTTGGGCCGGGATTGTTTTGCCCGTGAAAACCGCATTTTTCGGTTTGGGGAGTAAATTCAGGGAGTCTTCACTGACTGCATGGCTAGACGTTGTCGGTATCGAGGAATTCGCATCGCCTGCAAATAGCATGCTGACGAGACAGAAGCTTGTGGCGATTGTGTTTAAAATAACAGAATGATTCATAATAATAACTTTTTCCTGATAATGGTATTTCTGTGATATTGATGGTGAGATAAATTCTCAAACACGGATGTCTACCATTCGCGATTGAATTTTCTCGGTCACTTTTGTGCGCAGCATCTTGTTTTAAAAAGACCAACGACTTTCATCGCGGGATATTTTACACTCGAGGGGTATCTACTAAATCCTTTGAGGTCTACGAACGAACTTAAGGGGTACTCACACTTTCAAGTTCTTTTGCCTTGAGGCGGGCAACATGTCCATCCATATGCAGGACGTTACAGGCTCCATCTGGATACATGGTGGTATCGTAGATCGCTAAATTACTTGGCGGGTTATGCCAATATCCCACAAAAGTGAACGAGGGCCACCCCGTGGCATAATGAATGACGTTGTCACCCACGAAAGGAACGAAGCGATTTTCAGCAAACAAGGCCTTTTCTCCTTTGATTTGATCTCCTCGTTTGAATTGCATGAGCGCATTCATGGCATAATCCACGCGAGCGCTAAATGGATTGCTGGGACAGTCGTAGACCGCTCGATCCCCATTGGTTCCACTGGCCATCGTGCTGTCATTCCCATTTGAAACCACATATCGCCCAAGTTGCTTGCCTGCATACCATTGGCGAAAGGGATTGCTGCCAGTAGACCCGGTCATGGGGCCGTCATTCGCCTTGTAGGTGCCAAAAATAAGATCGTTGTAATCATTGAGGTACATGGTGACACCAAGGCCCACCTGGTGGAGGTTGGTGCCACACTGAATCGCTTGAGCCGATTTTCTCGCTCCGGCAAGCGCGGGCAACAAAATGGCGATCAAAATACTGATAATGCTAATTACGACTAATAATTCGATGAGCGTAAAGCCAGTGGGGCTGTTTGGTTTGTGGGTTTTGGCATGTTTCATTTGAATTCCTTTCGGTGGGTGATCTCTCGTTTAGGATGATGGGGTTAAGGGTGGCAATAAATCAGTTTTGATGCGTCCCAAAAGGTCTTGGGTGCATTGATACACCCAAAATACGCCGTCTTTTTCATTTCGTCATCCACAGATTTCGGTTATCTTTCCAATTGTGTGCGAACTAAGGTGCGCTGATATCGAAAAGCTCGTGAGACTTCATGCGGCTGACATGCCCCCCGATATGCAGGACATTGGTGGACCCCGACGGAAAGTTTTTTTCATATTGCGTCAAGTCCGTGGGTGGGTTATGCCAATAGCCTACATAAATAAAGTTTGGCCATGTGGTGCCATAGTTAATTTGCCAATTGCTGAAAAAAGCGACTTTGCGATTTTCAGTAAATAAAGATTTTTCTCCACCAATCTGAGATGCCCGCTTGAATTCCATGTTTTTATTCAGAGCATAATCAATTCGCCAAACAGCGGAGGGGTTGGTGGGACAGTCATAGATATCTCGATCCCCATTGGTGAAACTGGTCATGGTGCTATCATTCCCATTTGAGACAAGATATCGTCCTAGTTGTTTCCCGAGATACCACTGTCGCAGAGGATTGGTCATGTTCGGCCAATAAGTAACGGGTCCCGCTTTCGCTGTGAAAACTCCCATGATGAGGTCGTTGTTATCATTGAGGTACATGGTGACACCAAGGCCTATCTGGTGGAGTTTGGTGCCACACTGAACCGCTTGAGCCGATTTTCTCGCTCCGGCAAGGGCAGGTAGTAATATTGCAATCAACAAACTGATAATGCTGATTACAACGAGCAATTCGATGAGTGTAAAGCCTAGAGAGCGGTTGGAATTATTGGTTTTGAGTTGTTGTTTCATGGTTGTTCCTTTTACCATTTTTTTGCGGTTGTTTTGGGGGATTGCATAAAATGATACTTGTACGTTATAACGGCGAGGGCTTGATTTTTAACGTGACAATCTCATTGGCTCTATTGCCTGTGAGGACGGATCGTTGGAGCATGTCTGCAGCTTTTGAAATCATTTCGGGAAAATCGGTGACCCATTTAAGGACGCCAGACTCGTTGTATTGACGGGTTCGGGCATTGGCCCCCGGGCCGGTGATGGCAGCTAATTGAAAGTTGTCAAGCTTTTCATATAAACCTGTTTGCACCATCACATAATCGAGGAATTCTTCTTGTGGGCAGAAGATGGTGTCGTAGCCACCTTCGTTAATTAGCTTTTGAATATCTTCTTTAAAGTGATCCACCATTGAAAAATCACATTGATTAAGGTGTGAGATGAATTCAGAGATGCTGATTTGGACAAGGGTCATATCTTCGTTACGCCCGAGATCTTTGGCTTCATCACGAAGGCCTTGCATCAAATTTTGGTACGGCGAAATATGTAGATTGTCGATCAAACAAAGGATACGTTTTCGCTTCTTGGCAGCGAGCAGGGTTCGGCAAATCTCTCGGCCAGCTTCATAGGTGTCGAAAATCACTGCGGGCAATTGGGCGTTATCAAGCAATCGATCCACAAGCACAATAGGCAATTTTTTAGAGAGCTTCTCAAAATAGGGGCCGTTGGGATTGTTTTCGACTGGCCATAATAAAATGCCTTGAACACCATTGTTGACCGCATGCTCGACGATGTCTTTTTCGAGTGCGACATCTAATTGCGATGAGCGGACAACCATAAAATTGTCTCGGGCACTAAAACCTTGCTCGGCATATTGGAGCACCTGCTGCTCAAAGATCATATTGGCGGGGTAGGGCTGAATAAAGGCAAATAGAATCGCGGTTCGGGCGGCATGACTGACTTGCTGAACGATTGTGCCTTTGCCGTGGTGCGTTTGAACGATTCCCTCTTCTTCAAGTCCACGAATTGCCCGGCAGATGACTGTTGTACTCACACCAAAGTCGCTACAAAGTTTTCGGACAGAAGGTAAAGTGCTTCCAGGCTGATAGATACCTTGGCGCACCTGTTGTTTTAAACGGTGAGCGACCTGCTGGGATAACGAAACTTTATTGCCAACGGTTACCATAACTGCAC
>JAESSU010000229.1 GCA_016763955.1 Phycisphaeraceae bacterium
TGTTTCGCTGGGGGTCTTCGAAAACATCATCAACAAAACCGGTTCTACGCAAATCACATTGACAGGCAAAAAAGAAGCCATTGCCACTGGCGTCATCGCAATCAGATTCAAAATAATGGTTACTGGGAAGCCTGGTAAAACCGAAACCGCATACCGAGAAATCGACATCATCGGCGAACCCAACAAAGACTAAAATCCTACGCCATCCTGCGAGAATCTCTCATGAAAAGTCAATCATCCACCTGTCATTTACTCACAAAATATTGCTTGATATTACTTGCTATGACCACCAGCATAGTCATGGTCGCTACCCCAGCAAAAGCAGATAACACGAGAAATACATTACTGCTATTTGGCGACAGTATCGTCCAAGGAGGCTATGGCAATAACGTTATCCCCTTGATTGATTCAAAATACCCGGACATCAAACACAAGAACAAAGGGGTTGGGGGCACAGCATTAACCGACATCACCTATCCACCCAAATTCCATCGTGACAAAAACGGCATCTGTCGCTATGCCAAAGATGTGATCAAGCAAAAACCGCGAATATTCGTCATGCAATATGGAACGAATGACAACTACTTCTGGAACCTTCATGGCAAGCCTGACGAGGGCTTGGTGAAATTTGAGGAAACCTACCGAAAGGTAATCGGCGAGATCAAGAGCGCCCTACCGAACACGCTAATTATCTTGCAAACCATCGCACCAACAAATAACCCCAAACGCCTTTTCGAAGATTGGGCCGCAGCAACGAACACGAACATATTCAACATCGCAATGGATCAAGGCCTAATCGTCGCCGACATGAGCCGCCAAATTGACCATGATTTCAGTGGTTTTCCTGATGGTGTTCACCCTAATCTCGAAGGTAAAAAAAGGATGGCAGAAATACTTGCCAAAGCAATCCTTCAAAGCAAGCCCCTCTCACAGTCTGATTGGAGCTTTTCTTTCAAAGGGCCAATGGAACACAAAATCCAAGGCTATTGCTTCCGGGCGCCGGACATCAAGTTCGACACAAAGGGCAAATTCGGGGATTTCGTGGATGTCGAAAATGTAACGCACAAAGGATTGACAGTGAAAACCAACACGCCTGTTCATATTCAGACGCCACCGATTTTCAAACCTTCATCACAAATCCAAATCAAGATCGGCCCCATTGGTTTACCGGTGAGTTTGGAAATAAATTCTGACGAACAAGGCTCGATCACGCTGACCACGCCTGCTGCTGATTGCGAAATTCTTTTCGAGGATGTTCCCGCCACCTTGCCGATAGCCGACACGCTACCCAACGCGGACGCGCTGCCTGCCAACGTCGGGAATGTTTCGCTAAAGGTCACGGACATTAAAGGCTCTTACACGATTCCTTACATCCAGTCGTCTGACACGCTAAGTGTTCATGTGAGCTTTACCGATCCAACTGTTGTGACTGCGGAAGTCTGCGTTTCCATAGATGCAAAACAGATGGGTGACATAATCGTAGCAACACCTGCCGCACCGTTTGTAACTTTGGGGCCTCTAAGTCCGGGTGAATATTCACTCATGATCGTGGGCAAAGATGCCTCAGGCAAAGCGATCTCCAATGACATCTATACACCTATTGGAATCGGAACCGTTATCGCAGCCCTTGGCGACAGCATCACCGAAGGTTACTACAGCCAAGGCTTTTGGCAAGATGATCTTGATCTGACAGCGCAGATGTTCCTAGCAGATGTCGTTTCAAAAGATGGACGAAACTATCCGCAATACACACCCACCACAGTGAGACATCAACCAGAGACCAACTGTTTTACAAGTTGGATGACCAGGCTCAATGACCTGCTTGCTGAAAAATGGAATTATCCGGTTTTTATCGCTAATGAAGGTGTGGGCGGGATCAGCACAGCTCGCTACTTGGCCATGATGAAAAACGACAAAGGTTGGCAGGAGCGAATGCATCTGCTTAAGCCCACCGTCTGGCTCATCCATCTGGGCGTTAATGACGAGCGTGCTAAAATCGATGCGTCAGTTGTGGTGGCCAATCTCAATGCCATGGTCGATATTCTCATCAAGGACTATCAAGCCCACCCATCTAAGATCGTGATTGCCACTCCTAGCTACGACTATGCATCAGGTGCCAGTGAATATCTCTCCGCCTATTGCGTCGAGATCGCCAAGATCATCGAAAAAAGAGACTTGCATAAAGGGCCCGATTTCTTCTTAGCCTATTCAAAAGACAAACAACGATACTACGGCAATAACCCAGTGCATCCAAACTTAGAAGGCATGACATTAATGGCTGAACTGTGGGCAGACGCGATCCCAAACAATCACTAAACACCCACGGCCCAACCTTCAACACCAAAACCGCACTTTAATAATCGCACTCCTAAACAACGGAGAAATGAACATGACTGGCAAAGAACGCTTTCTAAAAACGCTACGATTCGAGCAACCGGATCGCCCACCGCATTTTGAATCCATGTTTGAATTAGAACAAGAAGCATTCGGTTTGAAATTTCCTGATCGCAACAGTTGGGCGCAATGTTCACGCGAGCAAAAGGAACGGAATATCGCTATATGCATGGAAATTTATCAACGCATTGTCGAAACCTATCAATGGGATGCGATGACGGTGTTCTGGCCTTGGAGCGATCCGGACGGCGTGAAGGCGGCGAAGAAAACCTTTGGCAATTCAATCGCCATCGGCGGGATGGTCGGTAGTGCATTATGGTGCATTGATACGATTACCGATTGGGAAGTTTTTGCAGAGGATCTTTCAGAGCACCGCGACCGGATTCATACTCAAGCTGAACAACGCTGTGTAAATGGTTGCGTGCGCATTGATGCACTTTGTGATGCGGGCGCGGACTTTATTTACCTGCCGCACGATATTGCATTCAATGGCGGGACGTTCTGTTCACCTACAGATTTCGCAGAGATTACAACACCGTATCTGGCTCGATTAGTTGCACACGTCAAAAAACGCGGCGCGATCGCCTTTTTTCATAGTGACGGCAATCTGATGGGTGTACTCGACCAAATCCTGGCTTGCGAACCTCATGCGATACAATCTCTTGATCCAATGGCGGGCATGGACATCGCTGAGATTAAGCAGCGAACATACGGTAAGATGGCATTGATGGGAAACGTGCAATGCGACCTAATGCAA
>JAESSU010000230.1 GCA_016763955.1 Phycisphaeraceae bacterium
TTTCCCGATGTCATGCGACAGACTGGGCAGCGATTGGGCCAGAAAATGCTCCAGTCAGACCGTCAATATACCGCGATGATCGGCGTCAATGACGCATTGGCGTTAGGCGTTTCAGATACATTAACCCAAGCTGGCTTGCGTGTACCTCAAGACGTCGCTTTGATAGGGTTTGACGATTCAACTGAAGCAATGGCAGAAGGTTTGACCTCCATCGCTCCGCTGTGGGAGAACACTGCCAAGGCAGCCGCGCAGCTACTTGCAAGGATCATTGTTCAGCCACAACCAGACTATACACATATGGTGCTTTCAAAACCACATCTAATTTTGCGCAGCAGTACCACAGGCCAATCACGGGGAATTAAAACGATCCAAACAACAACACAGTTGCTGGATTAAATGTAGAAAATTTCAAAATATTTTCCCTGGAGAAAAAATGATTACTAAACAAAAAACCTCGTATTTGCTCAAGACCAAAGCTCGTCAAGGTTTTACACTGATTGAACTCCTAGTCGTGATATCCATTATCAGCTTACTGATTTCCATTCTTCTTCCCGCACTAGGACAAGCCCGCAAGTCAGCGAACAAGATATCCTGTGGCGCGAATCTGCATCAGATCGGGCTAGCCTATGCGATGTATGGCACGGATACCGATCTATTCTGGCTATACGACGATCAATGATTATGTTGATTTTCGTCATCTTAAATCCGCGAATTGGTTAGCATTTGATGGGCATGTCGGTGTTGCCACTGAAGCAGAAATGGCCGACGACGCCAGCGACTTTACACAGAGACATGTCGTTAAGTATTAAGTGCTAAATACAATGAAAGTAACGACGCAACAGTAGACACAAGTATTAAGTAGATGGGTTTAAATATTTAGTTTGGGTAAAAATATGAAAAATGATAAAACAGTTTGTTTGCCAGGTCACAAAACATCAAGGACCTGCCATGGATTCACACTCATCGAACTACTCGTTGTGATATCAATTATTGCAATTTTAATCGCAATCTTGCTTCCCTCACTAAGCAGGGCAAGAAAATCTGCGCAAAGAATCCTTTGTATGAATCAACAAAGACAAGTAGGACTT
The DNA here is from genome assembly GCA_016763955.1 of Phycisphaeraceae bacterium. GTDB lineage: Bacteria > Planctomycetota > Phycisphaerae > Phycisphaerales > Phycisphaeraceae > UBA7800. Next base: position 1,089 of record JAESSU010000230.1, read on the forward strand.
GCTTTGTTTAATTACAGTTTCCAATTCAAAGACTATATGCCCCCAGTGGTCAAGCATCTAAACGGAGGCGGTGTTCTGCAAGGCCCCGCTTGGACGACAACACTTTTGAGGACGGGATTCCTTCCTAAGGCGACTGTCGGAAAACCTCACATGCTAGTCGATCCAACATGGGACCCCAGCAATTTCAAGGGCGACTGGAAAACGTATGGCATGGTTCATCGCATGAACGCAGTCTGGCCCGGCTGGACCCGTCAAGCATCTATATTTCCTGTTTGGCGTGTGTCAGATGTCCAAAAAGCATCTAACGATCCTCTTCTGTCAGATAGTCTTTCATCGGGATTGGATTTCCAAATTATGATCGTTCGAATCTCGACCACAGCAGAACGGATACATCTGCGTCACCTGCGAACGGCCATGTATTGTTCTTTGATAACCATGTCGCTTCCGGTGATTCCAAACAAGTGTGGGAATGGGGATATCGAGGCATCACAACATACAAAGATTAAGTAATCAAAATATATGACGCATCTCAAAGTGATGATGCTTTTTGACTTTACCCTCAAAGCCGTCAACCGATAAAATTGACATCGGATTTAAATACGGCGGATCGACAATTATCCTCAGGACTTTCGTGATCACAAGTGTACACAGCAGCCTATTTAGTTAGGCATCGTGTTCAATGATCTTTAAATAGCCAGTGTTTTCTAGCTTAGTGCTATCGGTAGACCTACACTTTACTAGAGAGCAAAGACAGATTCTGGTTTCTGGTCAATAGAAACAATTTAATTTTCAATCAATAACGGCGTGAAAAGAATAAAATGACGAGAATTTTTGTAACTACAGTAATAATATGCGGGATGGGTTTTGGATTTTTTAGCCTTTATGCAGACAGTAATCTCTGGGCATCCCAGTTGCCAAAAAAACTGTCAGAAATGACGAAGCAAATTCAGGTGATTCGAGATAAAATCCCAACCCTTGATTCACAAGACAAAGACTTTTCATTATGGTTAACGGATGAATGTTTGATCCTTGAGCGTTTACGCAACAACATCAAATACGATCACCAGCATTTGCAAACACCGGAAGCTCAAACACTGATCACCCGCCAGCAGAATGAATTTAATTACCTCATTTCGGCTGTAGAAGAAGAGATCACGTTTTTCAAAAACATTCAATCTAAATTAGACTTTTCCAAGAAAGTGAATGTGCGAGACTTTGGAGCAAAAGGAGATGGTGAACATGACGATGGTCCAGCCATTTACCAAGCAATCAAAAATGCGATAGCTAACAAAGTCCATGTTGTTTTTATACCTAAGGGGCAATATCGCATCAAAACAGCTCAAAGCAGGGATATTGAATATTCCGAAAAACAACTAAGCGGAACGATAAAGAAAAGTCGACAATATAAAGCGCACATTCCACTCATCGGTCTCAAAAACTTCACGCTTCAAGGCGAAGAAGGAACCGAGCTTATTATGGGGCAATACGAAACGGGGATCGGAATCATCAACTGTGATAATGTCACCGTAAAAAACATTGCAATAAACTATTGCCCATTACCCATTAGCCAGGGACGCATTGTTAAAATCCTTGATAACAAGACATTTGATGTCAAAATTGATAAGGGTTATCCATCACCAGCTTTATTTCCTTTTAAAAAATCGGCTGCATTCGTTGGCGTGTCACGTTTTTTTTCCGAGGACAACATCTCAGGCACAAAAATCCCCCTAGCATCAGAGAGTTCGCCTTGGCAAAATCATGCCTCGGTTACGAAAATTGATGAGAATCTATATCGCTTTGTGATCGGCAAAAATTTCCCCAGAAGCACAGCCGTTTTTACGATTGGCGAAAGAATCGTGTCTTGTGCGAGAAGACTAGGGAATCCAGCGGTACTCATTTCCAAATCAAACCGTTGCACCGCAGACGGGATGACAATCTATGCTTCACCAACATTTGCATTTATGACCGAATTGTCTCGCTTCACAACCATCAAAAATTCTAAGACTGAACGAAAAGCAGGCTCAAATACGCTGCTATCAACCTGTGCAGATGGCATTATGATCCACGGAGACCGTTTAGGACCCTATATAAAAAACTGTACATTGCAGTATTTAGGGGATGATTTCATTAACATTCATTCGATAGGCCAGCCAATACTCAAGGCAACTAAAAGTGATGAAATCGAAGTTAAAAAATCACCCTTCTTTAAAATCGGAGACACTGTTGGCATTTTGGAAGTTAAAAATGGGAAAGAACAAATCAAAGAAGAAGCCACGATAATAGACATTATCTCCATTTTCCCAGAAGGGAAAAAGAGAATGGTCATAAAATTGAACCGACCACTTCGTGACGAAATTAATATCACAAACATTCCCTCCCAAGGTGTAAATAAACCTGACAGGCTGATAAATATGACGACGTTATCGCATGGTTTTGTCATACGTGACAATAAATTCATGCATGGCGTCTCCCGCATGCTTATTGGCGGGCATAATGGCACCCTAAAAAACAACCTATTCATAGACAATTTAACACATCACGAATTACTTGATCTAACGCGAAATACTTGGGGACATCAAATATGGTTTCCAAGCAACGTAGAGATTTCCGGGAATGAATTTCAGGTTTCGTATGCCAAATATTTCATCAAAGTAAATAGCAAGCCCCGTAAAAATTTCTTGCCAGGACTCAGAGCAATTCGTCATATTTTTATATCTGGCAACAAATTCTTTAATTACAAAAACTTTAGAGGCTACCCCAGTATTTCCATCCAGAATGTAGAAAGAGCAGTGATCAGTGGCAATCAATTTGTCCCAGGTTCTGTTTTGACCACACGACATTCTACAAAACGTTTCAGCGAAAAAGCGATTGAGATCAAGATGTCTATCGACATTAACGTAGAAAAAAATAAAATCGAGTCCAGTTCAAACGGCCAGATTTCTGTTGGCCTCAATGCGAAAAACATTACAGTAAAAGACAATCATTTTACGGGTAAACATTAGGCATTTTATTGTGTTTCATCAGTCATGTTAATCCAATGGATGTTTAGGAGACATCAGTATGCGTATCATTATTTTAGTAATTATTTCAGCAATCTTTGCATTGCCATCGGTTGCCCAGGCAGAGCAAATGCTTGTCACCGATCGGGGAGTGGAACTTGCGCTCACCGCCGACGGCACGAATTTAATACACCTAAAAATCCAAGGCCTAGATACACTCATAACGGGTACTGAAGAAAGTGCCTTGTGGGAAGTGCGCATACTAGATGAGCAAGCTCACAAGCTAAACGACACACCGCTTCGCCCAGCCAAGAAAAGGGGGTATTGGTCTGACCCATGGCATGAGAGTCCTAATCGCATTTCTAGCCGTGATGCAAAGTTGGTTTCAGATCACTGGGATCCCCAGAAGCATCTGCTCACTTTAAATTATGAACACCCGCTCGTCGATGTATCATTGCGATATATCTTTGCTGACCATCGTCTAGACATGCAGGCGACCGTGACCAACAAGGGGACGGACCCACTTAGTTATGTGGATATTCCTGCAAGATGGCAGATTAACTATCAACCGGGACATACACTGATCGTGCCTCACATGGGGACCGGTGTCGAATATGCTAGCTTGAAAGGTAAATATCCTTTTTGGATGTGCAATGCTGCTTGGGATGGCCTGTTGGTCAATGGACCTGCTGACCTAATGGGATTCTACCGAGTACAGCATCACAAGCCCAAAGCATGGTTGGCGACCGAAACCAACATGATGGCGGTCACCGATAACGATCACGCGATCACCATCCGAAACGGCACGATTATTTATCGCAATACAGGCGAATCTGTTGAAACGGTCACTCAAAGTATTGGCCGATATCCCAACATTCGCAAATATGCTGATGAATATCTAAGTCGCAATTTCCCCAACATGCGAACGCTTGCTCAGAAAGTTCCCGCTGCCATTCGTGAGACTTTAGCATCGGCGGTTCATATGCCCGTTGTTGGACGATTCAACTATCTAGCCAACGTCGTCAAAAAATTACCCGGCAAAGCGATCATTCATACTGTTAGTTACATGCGTGCAGCACCTGGTGGTGGTGGCAATGATTCATTCCCAAACTACTTCCCACCTAATAAAAGTCGCGGCGGAAGCATGGAGGATTACACGAATCTCGTTCAATCCATCCATAAAGCGGGTCATTTATTTCTCCCACGCACAAGCTTTTTCTATTGGGTTCAAAAAAGCGACGTAGACCAAGATGGCAAGTTATACGACATGGCTATACGTCGCGTCAACGGCCTGCCCAGAACGGCAAAATGGGGCTTGACGGGCATTCTCGCCTCCCCTTCTTCTAAACGTGTCAACCAATACATTAAAACGTTTTTCAAGCAATGGACAGACTTAGGTGTCGACCTTTATTTTACCAATGTCCTAGGTGCGATGGCCCCCTATGGTAATCGTTATGACTTTCATCCCGATGCGCCACGGCCAGACCTGTTCTATGACCAAATTGCAAACATGATGGCATGGCATGGCAAACAAATCCCAATGTTTACCGAGGGTGGTGGAGCTTGGCTTTTGCCATACCAGACGGGGTATTTCCATGCTCCGGGATGGAACCCTAGTAGGCCCAATCCTTCTAAGTTCCTCTATGACGGTACACGTGGAAAATTCATAGGATTCCGCGAGGAAATGCAGACTTACTTTACGCATCAGTACGCGATGACCCTGCCCCACAATATCAATGGCGGCCAAGTGCAGGATTCGCCACGTGAATTAACCTTCTCCTTTCTCTATGGCATTCAATTTAAATCTAGCCTGCCTAGTAAGGTTGACTACTTAACGCCGCCTGTTATGCGTTGGTATCGTACCTTGGGTATTCTTGGACAAACAGTTCAAAAACAACTCTGGGGTAAACGCCTAGATAAATTTACCCGACTAGATAATCATATTGAGCGTGCAGATTATCAAGGGAATATTGTCACAGCCAACTTCTCTAAAAATCCTTACACATTCAATGATGCAGGTCACACACACACCATTATTCCCGAAGGGTTTCACTTTCGCTCTGATGATGGGAAAATTGTTGCAGGTTGGTATAGCCAGTTTAATGACATGCAGCTTTCCACGCCGCAATTACTGATCGTGCAAATTGATGACGAGGGTAAACAGAAAATTTTCGCACCACTTGCTAAAGAGGATGTAGAACTATTTATCCCAGCCGATAAGCCAAAATCCATCGCAGCATTTGCATATAGCGATGACAAGACACGAAAACCATTGCAACTTCTCCCAGTTAATAATGGCGTACTTGTGAAAATACCTTGCTTTGATGCTCGCCTAGAATCGTTTATACCACATGTCCAACTTTGTACCGGTCAGCCTGTATTATTAGCTAACCAAGCCCCACTTCAAGTTCATGCCTCATGGGCGCAAACGGGCAAGGCTAAATTAGGCTACCAATTTAGTGATGAGTTGCCATCACCGTTGGCGATCAAAATTCAGATCAATAATTTCGATACGATGTCATACCAAGATGAACTTCAAATCACAGGCATGCTCTTTGGAATACCATGGACTACGAATACAAAGGTCGCGATCGCACCGGGGAGCCAGTCACTAATATTGCCTGTTGCAGCCTTACCTAGCGGAGACAAGACGCGTTTAAAATTAAGCTTTGCAAACCTAAAACCCTTTTCGATGACGACTGCTGTTACGCTCGAATCTGACTCCGCCCCGAGTCTGGTGTCTATTGAGCAAGTTGAAAAAATTGCACCAATCTGTTTTGATTACGCTACTCGCAACAGTCAATTCCCAGAAATGGTCACACGTCACGCTGATGTCACGATCACTCGTAAAGGATTGCGCGTCTCTCCTACAGGTCTAATGGAGATCGATTCAGATTCATTGCATTACAGAAAACGTGTCTACCTAGAATGTCTCATCAAAATTAATGCTGATCCAATAGCTTCGGAATCAACAATCATCATCGCTAGAAAACCAAAAGGTAAATATGGGCGATCTATTGAACTTCGTTACAACCACCGTTTGAATGCGTTTCGTTTTATGGTTGCTAGTGATAACGCCGTCAGTGACTTGACCGCTTTTGATGTGCCTGTTGAACTAGACACTTGGTATCACCTGATTGCCTATGCAGACGGGAAACAGCAAGTACTAAGTATCAATGGCCAACAAGTACAAGCACCCATGAAAAATGGACTCCAAAAATGGGTGGGGCCATGGCGTATTGGTGGCGACGGGTTAGACGCGACCCTCTCTCACATCCGCATTGGTGGAAAGTAAATAATAGAAAACAGATTCTCTAATTTTAAAGGATGAAAAATGAAAAATTTACTCTCGAAAAACAAGTTCACCGGAAATGGATTCACGCTTATTGAATTGCTCGTGGTGATTTCCATTATTTCACTATTAATAGCAATACTATTGCCCGCTTTAGGGAAGGCCCGTAAAGCGGCCAACACAATATCTTGTTCGACAGGCATGAAACAGCTCGGGCTTTCATTTATCATGTATGCTCAGGACAGCCATATGTATATTCCAGTGCAGAGTGCTGGCGGACGAACATGGCCGAGATTTCTAGGTAGAGAAGGTGATTATATTCCTGGCACAGTAGTCGGCAGCTACTCACTTGGAACCCTTAATAAGGTACTTGTTTGTCCGGAGGATCCCACACCAGTTAGATTCGATGATGATACAACTGGCGGAATCTACGGTAGAACCAGCTATGGAATGAATAGCAATGTTCAAAACAGGAAAATCGATGAGTCAATTCATGCCTCAGACACCGCCATCTTGATGGAAGCTGTGGGTTCAAAAATTAAACCTACTTATGGAATCGTCTGGTGGAATCCGTTGTATAAATACGACATTGTAAAAAGGCTTGGTGGCGATGGTCACAGCAAGGGGATGAATCTTCTTTTTCTAGATGGTCATGTAAGTTATAAACTAGATGTAGACTTGCCTAATAACGGAGCACTCTCGCCTTGGACAAGAAATTAAATTGGTAAATGCCTGTTCGTACCTGGTTCAATAGTAGTCTGATGTTATTTATAAATAGGAATTAGTAAAGTGATATTTTCAAAAAAAACGTGCCAGAAACAAGATCTGATTTTTGGAGTCATTGTAACTTTGTTATTAATGTTATTTTTTCAACCGACATTGTACGCAAAGGTTCGTTTGACTATTAAACCCAATAGTTATTTGGGAGTTTATGAACCCAACAAAAAGGTCCAGCTCCATGTCAATGGTAAAAAAATCAAAGTTATGGGTGACGTGCTATTAGAATATACAATTACAGATTTTTACGGCACAGTTATCGACTCTAAAAAAATGACTTTAAAAATAACTAATGGGAAAGTTAATTATGAAATTAAAGTGCCTACGTTAGACAAACTGGGCTATTATCAAATTGATTGTTCTTTAAATGATTTAAATGGAAAAGTCATTAAGGCTGTAAAGTCTTCATTTGCAGTCATACCCCAAATTGATGTTTCAAAATATGGCAAAA
>JAESSU010000017.1 GCA_016763955.1 Phycisphaeraceae bacterium
ACCAATTTTTTATAGCCTTTATCATGGGTCGCCACTGCCCCAATACCGTAAACGGTCTCAGTGGGAAAAGCCACGAGTTTACCTTGCTGTAAAGCTTGCGTTGCTTGCTGCAAAGCCAACGCCATTTCTTGCGGATTATTGTCCGGCGGGAGAACTACTTCCATCGTGTCAGATTACCAGAATCCGGTTTTGGATGCGAAGATGGGAAAGATTCAAACCAAGCAACTATTCATGTTGACTTTTTTTACCACGATTTTAACCACGGGAAACACGCTGGACACAGAAGCTCTGAAAAAGACATTTTTTTATTGGGAAATTCGAATGATGCCACTGGGGGATTGGGCTTGAAAAATATCTCAACGAAAGCCAAAAACCAAAAATCTGATTCTGTCTTAATTTCCCGTGTCTTGCTTACTTTGCGTGGTTAAAAAAACAGTGATTCATTCACTCGCCCTTTTTTGTGTCCACCCAAAACGGCTCTTTAACCGTTGCGTTGTAAGGCAGCATCAAAGTATCCCAGCAGAACTTTAAGGGTTGGATCAATGCGCTAGCCCACTCGCGTTGACTAAGTAGTTGGCATTCCGTGTCATCCAATGCCGTTTTCATCGCGACTTGCGGATCTGCATTCAGATCCACCGTGGTATGAGCATGCTGGCGGCCGGATAGATCAGCATAGTAGGTATAGCCATGCATAGCCTTACCAACCTTAGGGGCCACAGTCTTCGTCTGCCAGTGACTGCGATCCACGCCTGTGAGAGAAAGCTCCGTGTCACCTAACGAGGTAACCACAACAGTCTTTGCTTTAGAAGCATCTTTAAAGTCCGCAGACTCGGTGACTTTCACCGCAGATTGAATCGATGCCAATGCAAGCTCAATTTTCGGGCTCACAGCGCTTCGTTGCCCCGGCGGTGTGGTGTCGAAAATGCTTCGGTCTTCCTTTAGCATTTCTTCATTGCGAGCTTCACTTGGCGAAGTGGCACAACCGACCATACCGCCAAGCCAGTAAACCAAAGTAATACAGATCGATAAATAAGCTGTTTTGTTACGCATCCAATGTGTCTCCAGTTTTTCCCTATTGGATATCGTACCCCAAAAATCGAGTTTATGCGTTTCAAATTTAAGAGGATTTTAAAAGGGTTCGTTCTAATGGAATCGAGGCTGCTAAATTGCAATAAACCCGTAGCAAACTGGATGCTGCTTTGATAGAACAACTTAGCCCGCAGCTGTGTGACGAATTTTAATCGCGTTAAGCAGTCTGCCCAAGCGCCCCATGAGCTTTAGTTTGTGAAAGAGAATCAGGAAAATCGTCACCCCTAGAAAATTGACCCACAGATCAAAGAGAGTGAAATAGCGGCCAGGCACGACGAGTTGATGAAATTCTTCACCCCATGCCAATGACAAAGCAATCACCCAGCTTAGCCAGACCTGCCGACGAATCGCAGCATGCACAAGCACAGCTAGAAAGCCAAAACCAGAGAAATGACAGATGACACGAACCTGATGGTCAGTTAGAAATGCAAACTCCAAATCAGCTCCAAAAGTCTTGGCAGCCAGATACAATATGGCAAATCCACTCACCGCCAAGACCGCAGCAAGATAACGATAATTTCGGACAGCCCATGACATGGCAAGTTGCATTTTCAATTCCCTGAATCAAATTTGAATCTCAAACCCCGATACTGCCTCTATCATTTGCAATGTGCGTGCCAGCCTTTTAAAAACACACATAAGACACTTAAATACATAAACTTACAATCATTTTTGACAATTTTAGACACCTTGTAATATGTTGCGTAAAAGCAACATCATCCCAAACGTGTTGATTTAGAACCACAATGATGCCTCCAACTGACATCTCCATCGCGTCCACCTCAGGCTTCAGGAAAAACACTTTTAAATAAAGATGAAACGGTGATAGGTCGTTTTTTAGAATTCAACACTTAACATTTTAATCACGGTCAAAATCATGCCCTAGGGGTATAAAACCAAAATTCGAACGCATTTGTAAGCTGCCTTGAGCCCTACTGAAGCAACGCTGCTATTGCCACTTGAACTCGTGGCGATTAAACTGAGTCGTTTCCCCCAAGGTTTTGGGGGAGTCATTTTTTTAACTCGTGTAAGTCATTGGAGTCGTCCCATGGACGAAGCAATCAATAAAGCAGCAGCACTCGTCGAAGCGCATGGTTACATCCGTCAGTTCGCAGGAACAACGGTTGTTGTAAAAGTCGGCGGTTCAATCATGGATCAACCTGAGTCTCTGGCAAGACTCATCGGCGATGTCTGCTTCCTCAAAGCAGTGGGCATGAAACCCATCATCGTTCACGGCGGGGGCAAGAGTATCACCCAAGCAGTGCAAAAAGCAGGACTCGAAACACAATTTGTCCAAGGTCGCCGCTACACCGATCAACGAACACTCACGATTGCTGAACATGTCCTGGTCAACGAAGTCAACAAAGGCATCATCGATCACATCCGCAACCAAGGCTACCAAGCCATGGGATTGCACAGCCTAGCGAGCTGCGTGGTGTTCGCCCAACGCATGTTTCTACAAGCTGAAAATCAAGACGGCGACACCCCACGCAAAATCGACATCGGCTTTGTCGGCGAGGTGAACTGGGTCAATGGTGAACTGCTCAACGCACTGACCCAATCAGACCAAATCCCCGTCATCGCCCCCATCTCACGCGATCAAGCAGGTGGTAAACTCAATGTCAATGCAGATAGTGTCGCAGGCCATGTAGCTGCAGCCATCAAGTCTGAAAAACTCATTCTCGTCTCAGATACACATGGCATTCGCACCAGCGATGACCAAGACAGCTTTGTCTCGCACCTGACCAAGTCACAAATCGAAAAACTCATAAACTCAGGCGTGATCAGCGCAGGCATGCTCCCCAAAGTCGAGGCAAGCTTCACCGCACTTAAAGCAGGTGTCAAAAAAGTTCACATCGTCGATGGCCGCATCCCACACTCTCTGCTCCTTGAGATTTACACCAACACAGGTATCGGCACCGAAATCGTGCTTTGATCCCCTCATACATAACACGTATTGAAAGTGGTCCTGACCATGACACATTTTATATCCATCCATGAAAACTCGACTAAACAAATCAACCACATTCTGGATGTCGCATTCAAACTCCGTGAACAACGCAGTGCAGGCAAAGCCAACGAACCCATCCTCGCAGGCAAAACCCTAGGCGTCTATTTCGGCAAGCCATCACTGCGAACCCGCGTGAGCTTCGAACAAGCAATGAACGAACTAGGCGGTCATGCAATTATCCTAGGCCGTAACGAAGTAGGCATCGGAGAACGTGAATCAGAACACGATGTCATCAAAGTCTTAAACGGCATGATTCACGGGCTAGCGGCCAGAGTCTTTGAACACAAAGTTCTCACCCAACTCGCTGAACATGCAACCATCCCCATCATTAACGCACTCTCAGACTATTCACACCCCTGCCAAGCATTAGCAGATGTGATGACCATCATTGACGAGTTCGGCAGAGAAGATCTCAACAAACGCACCGTCGCCTACATCGGGGACGGGAACAATGTTGCTTTGTCCCTAGCATCAATCTGTGGCAAACTAGGCATGCGTTTTGTCATCGCATCGCCGCCGGGTTTTGAACTAGACAGCAGTTTCGTTGATCGCATCATGGCACAACAGCCAGACATGGATTTTGAACTCACAGCAGACCCCATGCGAGCAGTACATGATGCAGATGTCCTCTACACCGACACCTGGGTGAGCATGGGACAAGAAGAAGAACACGAAAAACGCAAGCTGGCATTTAAAGGCTATCAGATCACCCAAGCCATGGTCGACGATGCCCCAGAACATGCCATTGTATTGCACTGCTTGCCGGCTCATCGTGGTTGGGAAATCACCGACGAGGTGATGGACGGGCCTCGCAGCCGTGTCTTCCCTGAAGCACACAATAGACTCCATGCACAAAAAGGTTTGCTCGCAGTACTCATGGGTGGTGCGTAAAAATGCGATGCGATTACTGATCCACATCATGCAATTAACGGCATCTTGATCCCCGCAGGAATCCTTGAGCTTCCAGCTGCTTTCGTTGACATATATTATAAAAGCCGCAGGAAGTGGCGAATGCCAATTCCCGCGGGCGCCCCGGCTCCCCCCCCGTTACACAAAAATTTTACACGTTAAATATCCCAAAGCGCTTGCCAGCTTCGCAGACTCGTTATCATGTCATGATGGCTGAAGAACACGACGAACATCAAGACGAACAAGATGCAGACCAAGCAGCATCTGCGGTTCCTCAACCAGAAGCCCATAACATGCTTTTGATTGTCACCGGCGCCCACCTGCGAGCTGAAATTGCAGACCGCCCGTTAGCCTATGACTTGCAAGATCAAATCCTTCAATGGCTCGATGACCATGCAGACCTAATCACCGGCGACATCATGCCCGTGGTCTGTAGTGACATCTGGTTTATCAACCAACAGCAATTGCACAGCCGCCCCACCATCAGCATCGGCGGCCCCGGCGTTAACGGTCTATCTTCCTATCTCACCCAACGCTTAACCCCGGCTCTAATTCAAGATGGCAGCAAGATCATTCAGCTCGACCCGGACTTTGTGGACCTACGTGCCTGCATCTGGGGAACGGATCACGATCTAACCATTGAAGCACTGGACACCTTCATCGACCGCTATCTCAATGAGTTTTTAAAAGCCGTGCTAACACAGGTCGAACCCCACGAGGACTAAAGCAAAGTCTGTGTTTATCACGCCCTCTGATCTCACACTTCGCTTCGCTTAATATTGGAATTTTTTTACAAGCCTCTATTTTTACCCTGCATGTCCGCAGGGTCCGCGGGGCCTTTTAATGCATGAATGCGAACCGTAGCGACTTGATCATCTGATAGCGACTTGGGGCCATTTGGATTACCAATCTTCATCAAGTTCGATGCGCTATTACTATGTGCCAGCCCCAGTGAGTGCCCCAACTCGTGGGCAAGAACAATCGCCCCCGTTTTACGACGAGGCGTGTTTTCAGAAAAATAAACGGTATGACTCTTAGCGAAGTAAAACCCACCAGCTGGGATCGGAGACTTATGGATAATCGCTACTTTCCATACAAGGTTTTGATCCACATCCTTAGGTGAAATGGCGACTAATCGCTCTCTGATTTCAGCTCGATCCTCATTGCCAGTGAGTGCGGGAAATTCTTTTTTACTCACAGCATGATCAACCACAGAAAGTAGATTCCAGTGAATGCCTGCCTGCTCCCATACGTGGTTAACTTCAACCATCATTGATTCAATTTCTTTTCGGTTTAGGGTGCAGTTTAATTCTGGTGCTCCAACAAACCCATAGCGGTAAACCTGAACGTTCAACTGCATCACCCTAGCCGTACTGTGGTCTGAATTCACCAAGTGATTCTTTCCCACAACGGGGCCATCGCCTAAGACCTTACGGTAAAAAGGCCAATTTTTATCGCCCAACGCCTCCCACAAATCAATGGCATTATGCTTAACATGAGGCATCACTTGGAAATTATGAGCGACACCCAGACGTGTTAGATGAGCATCAAAATCTTGATTGGGGCCAAGCATATTATCTTCATCACCCACGACAATTCGAATCACACTTCGCCCTCGTAAGGCATGAGCATTTTGCGTTGCTAACACCGTTGGACTTAGCGATTTGAAATAACTTTGAACATTGCCATAAACATTTTTTAAAATCCGGTCGCGAGCTCTAGCAGCATTTTTAGGTCCTGTCGCTGCCTCAAATTTCGATTGCATCGGCCCGGCACCTAGTATGGACATCGCACCAAAAACTTCGGGATATTTGATCCCCAAACGAGCCGCCCCATAGCCCCCCATACTAAATCCTTCCAAAAGCCTTCCAGTAGGTGCCTTGATCGTTCGATAGTTTGCATCAATTTCGGGAATCAGATCCTTAACGATGACCGTTTCCATAGGGACTTTCCCATCCTTGGAGTTCACCCACATACTCTCTGCCATGCCATTGAGAAAAACGACAATCGCAGGCGGAATATGTCCTTGATCCATTGCCTGAGCGTAATATTTAAGAACCCTGGGAATCCACTTTGCACCACCATTGTGGCCATGCAACCAATAAATCACAGGAAATCGACGTTGCTTATCAGTGTCGTAAACTTTCGGCGTATAGACGTGATAACTAACCTTTGCATCAACTGCTTTGCTCTGAAAAACAATGTACTCCAAACGCGGTGCATGGGCAGCCGTTGAAACCCACTGAGACGCAGACGATCTAGGCGAGACACTTCCTGCAAACAATGTGCTTCCATCCACGAAGCATGCGAGCACGGTAAAAAATGCACAGACCCCAACATTGAAAACTGTTTTTTTTAATAAGCACATGATTTAAATTTATATGGTTGCTGATCGATTGTTTTATTTTTAAAAAGACGAATGACGTAACGTGGAACAACACAAGCATCAAACGACTGTTTGTGTTGGTTGCCAAACGTCCCAGAGACAGCATTATTGCATCATCAGACAAATAAGAACTCTAAAAAAAACAACGTGACAAACGCGCTTTCTGATCCCACATTTCGCTGCGCTTAGTATTGGGCTTAACCCCAACCTCAGACAACCCATCATTGGGGCAATTCACTTACGGGATCATCAATTTGACCCATTCGTTTTGGTGATGATAGTTTAGTTCGCTGAGCGTGAGAATAGATGAATGCTGTTGGGCATCACTATTTCGAAAACAATTCCGCCTGCAAAGATTCAGATAATAATGCGGGCAAATTTCCCTGTTTTTCATCAATAGTGGTAAATCAATAACCGTCAAAGAACACCAGCTATTTCCCGGCTCATCAAGGTGTGTCTCAGCTTTGAAAAAATAACCTGCACAAGCCAACAACTCCGTCGCTGATTTGTCTGGATAAGCTTTAAGCAGATCGTCTATTTCGTAAGCATAACGAAAGAGATATTGTGAATTGATGTTTTGGGGGGTGATGTGAAACTCATAGTACGCTTCGCTAGAGCAAGGCCTAATAAGTATTTCCGCATAATCACCATTAGGCCTTAGCGCATCGTTAAAATGCGTTGCGGGGTTAAAAATATCGCTGTCATTAAAACAGGAGAAAACGTATCGTTTCCCTTCACTGTAAGTGACCACAAAATAGCCTGCTTCAAAATTTTTAGATGTGACGTCGGGCCAGCAATACACGGATGAGCAGATATTTGGCGATCATTCATAAGTCAATATCTTCGTTATTTAAGTGTAAACAAGCCAGCCTTACTGAGCCCCGATAAGGTATCAGAAAAGTTTGCTTGCAACTTAAACAAACAAAAATCCAAGATGATCAAATCGAAAACCAGCGTTCACTTTACGCCATGATTTTCAATGCGATGTAAGGCACGAGATTAAGAATAATCACCGCACTTTTGTAGAAAGCTAGGAATTGGAAGTACAGACGAGACAGTTCCAATTCTTGCAGGCCAAATAGCCGACCATGAATTTTCAAAATCGGGCCGCGTAACGAAATAATAAAAACCGCGACCACAATCAGAACCGCCAAATTAATCACAGAACACCATCCCAGAAATTGAGTTAGTTCTTCGATAGACATTTTGAGGTCTCCTTTGGGTTAGCCACAGTGACCTCGTCTTCCTTATTGAGGCGTCCTATCCATGCTTTTTCACGATCTTGATCTATCACGTCCTTGCCAAACTCAAGTTCTTTTCTAATCGCGGAGCGTAAGTCAACAATCATGTCACCCTTAATACCCTCGTCCGTTATACCGAGACAGCGTTTGAATTGTTGCAAAACATCACCCGAATCACAAGAAAGTGCTAGTCAATTATAGCACCGTCGAGCGTCTTCAACTTTTGGTTTCTCTTGGCTTTCTACCTTATACTTCCACTCCACATTTGAATGATGACCATCAATTACCGCAAACGCATCTAAACACGCATCGCGTTTGATTTCCCATCTCGTTTGATGCGTTGCTTCTTTAGCTTTCAGTTCGCTTTTGTGGTCTTCTAAGGCTCGATTACAATGCTCACTGAGACTTGCTTTATGTTCGGCGAGTTTCCGTTCTGCCCTCTTATTGAGAATAAACGTTATAACACCAGCACATATACTTGCGGCGGCGGAAATAATTGCAATCTGAACAGTAGTATCCATTATTTTAAATCCCCCTAACTCTTGGTTATGTTGCGTAAAATCCGAAAAACACTTCCCCTGTAAAAATGTCAGTATTGCCATTTAACCAAGGTATGTCAATCATTTACTGATCAACCTCAAGGCAAATGTATCGATTGAAATTTTACCGGCGAGCCGTGTCGTGTCGACAC